>CAYYCR010000136.1:0-4055 GCA_964470385.1 uncultured Muribaculaceae bacterium
TATTTTTTTCATAATATTTGCCCTCTTCCTGTCTCTATTATATTATAGTTTTTTTTATTTAGCAACCTTCTTGACTTTCAAAAAAAGAAGTCATCGGAAATTAACTATTGAATTTCATAACAACTTCTTCTTTTTACTAACATAATTTGTCATTATGACAAATCCTATCATAAATATTATTAAGATTCCCATATTGATAACAACAGATTGTAATGAGTCAAAACTAAAATTTTCTAATTTAGAAATCATTTCATTATTACTAATATAATAATAAGATGGTAAAACATGTGCTAGTTTTAAAACAAAATCAGGTAACCATTCCATTGGAACAAAAGCCCCACATAAGAAACTAGAACCTAGTGCGATTACATTTACAATTCCACTGATTGCTTCTTTATTAGAAACCAAATTTGCAATTAGAAAAGCAAGACAAAGTGCACAAATCGTAAATAAAAGTGAATTGATAACGAGTAATATTCCATGCCCTGTAAACATGATATCTCCAATTAATAAAATACTTAATAATACATAGAATAACCATAATATAAGTGCAAATAAAGCATTTGAGAATAATAGTTCTCTATTATATTTCTTATAATTCATACTACTAATTATGGTTCTATTTTGTATTGGTTTCGTCTTAAAACTAGAAATAATAAAACAAATCACATAGACACATCCTGCTAGAATACTATAATTTGCAAAATTATAAAATAAGGTAGCTTTCGTTAAATGATCGGTATCTAATTGTGATGTTATTTCAATCGTCGTTTCTTTTGATAAAGTATTTTCTATCATCTGAATTAAAGTATCTTGGTCAGTGGCTACTGTTCTATATATGTTTGCGACATTAAAGTATCTCTTTACCATCATATCAGCCAAACTAGCCTGATAATCGCCTGTACTTTTTATCTGGATTTTTGGATTTTTGCCATCTAGAAAATCATGCCCAAATCCTTTTGGAAGATAAATAATGTAATTGACATCCCGGTAAAAGAGAGCATCATTTCTAGCATCTTCATTCTCCTTAATCGATTTCAATGTACTATTTTTTTCCATATAGGAAATAAATCCCTTTGTAATTCCTTTCTCTTCATCATCATTCACAATTAAAATATCTGGTTTTTCGGCTACAAAATTCATTCCTGTGTCATTTGTTTTCATATTAAATCCAGCAAAAAAGATTAAAATCACAGTATATAAAATAACAAGGGTTTTATTTTTATTAAGGACTTTTAAGTATGTTCTAAATACTGTCATATTTTTGCCTCCTAAGACTTTTAATAGATAAACAAATCATCAATATAGAAAAAATAACCAAACTCATAAGATTAAAATAGTACCTAGTTGAAGTTTCATAATAATAAAGAGAATAAAAGCCATCTGTAATCATACTAGCAGGATTGATTACATTTAAAATTGGAATATTTTTATCGATGATATATTTCATCGTTATCCCCATCATTCCTGATAAGAAACACCCTAACATGGTAACAGCAATGACAATCCCTGTTTTTGTATTTTCATTTGACTTTAATACACTAGCAATCATAATTCCCATCGAAAGTCCTGCAAAACAGCCAATAAGTGTTAACAATAAGATTTTTAGAAAATCATTTCCATAATCAATATGCAATACAAAAATCGTATAACAGAATAATAAAGCGATTCCAATTAACTGAACCATATATCCAGCTAATGCACTACTTATAATCACTTTTCCTTTTGACGTTGGGCTCATGGCAATTCGCTTTCCATTGTGACTCTGATTAGCCAAATTTTGATTGATAACATAAAGTCCTAAAATACCACCATATAAGCAAGTCATGGCAATTAAAGTATAAAATTCTATCATCGTATAACTTAAGTTAGTACTCGCTATATTTTCTACTGTAATTCCGTTTTGTTCCTTTAATTCCATTATTTTTTGATATAATGTAGCATAAAATTGATTTTCTTCTTCCAAAGTATTTGTCTGATTCGATATCATCGTATTCATAATTTCTTCTGTTTGTAGTATTTCTTCTATCACATATTTTAGTATCGTTTGATTGATCCCGTTTTCCTTGATTACCACTTTTAACGTATCCGATAGTATTAGATAACCACTAATGGTATTTTGTTCTAATAATTCTTGGGCTTTTGATAGAGATGTATAAGTAATATCAAATAGTCCTTTTTCTTCACTTCCTAGCGTTTTAAAAACGTTTTGTAAGTTGGTGTTTTCTTGCCATGTTTGATTATCTACAATCGCAATATCAATAATATCTAGTTGTTCACTTTTTTCGATATCACGAAATGCCATATGAAATAAAGTTCCTAAAATTATAGGAAAAGCAAAGGTCCAAAATAATAAAGTTTTATTTTTAAAAAGAGTTTTCATAGCATATTTTAAATTATGTATAAACATTAGTCTCTAAGTTCCTTACCTGTTAGTTCTAAAAATACATCGTTTAAAGTAGGTCTTTCTAAGTAAAATCTATCATATTCTATATGCTCTTTTTTTAAATATTCAATTAAATTCACCAAATTATTTTTTCCCTTTTTATAATGAATAAGCAAGCTTTTATCACGATATATAACATCATCTACATTTTTAAATTTCCTAATTTCTTCTAATTGTTGGTCTTTGATGGCTTCCGTTTCTACGACTACTTTTTCTTCCATATTGGCAAGTTCTTTTAATTCATCTGAAGTGCCACTTGCAATGATTTTTCCTTTATCTAAAATAATTACTCTATCACACAATATTTCTACTTCTTCCATATAATGGGTTGTGTAAACGATTGTTGCCCCATTTTCTCTTAATTTTTCAATTCCATCTAGGATATTATTTCTACTTTGTGGATCTACTGCTACGGTTGGTTCATCTAAAAATATTAGTTTTGGTTTATGGGCAATTCCACAGGCAATGTTCAGTCTTCTAAGTAATCCTCCTGATAATTGTTTGGGATAAAATTTTTTAAATTCTTCTAATCCAACTAGTTGAATGGCTTCCTTTATATATTGTTTTCTTTTTTTCTTATCATAAATATATAGTCCACAAAAGTAGTCAATGTTTTCTTCCACTGTTAATTCTTCAAATACTGCCACATCTTGAAATACGACTCCAATTTTCTTTTTAATGTCATAAGCTGTTGGAGACATTACAGAACCAAATATCTTGATATTTCCTGTGCTGAAGTTTAAAAGTGCTAAAATACAGTTAATTGTAGTTGATTTTCCACTTCCATTTGGTCCTAGTAATCCTAGTATTTCTCCTTCTTTTACTTCAAATGATAGATCATTAACCGCTGTTAGATTTTTATATTCTTTGGTTAAATGCTCCACTTCAATTACATTTTTCATGATTGTTCCTCCCTTTTTTTATATCCTTGTAACATTTCTAGTACCGTATTTCCAAGAAGTTCTTCTATTTCCTGATTGGTTAGCTTTACGGTATTGGTTGCTACCAAACAAGCAATTCCATGGGTAAAAATCCATACTTTTACATGAAATTTCTTTTGTTTTTCATAAGATAATTTCGTTAGCTCTTGACCTCTTTTAATCGTTTCATCACCAATCATATCAGAAGTAATAAATGCTTCTGGATTTTTATCCGTTTTTTGCATAAACAGAATTTTAAACAGTTCTGGTTTTTCTTTGGCAAACTTGATATAAGAAATTCCCATTTGTTTATAGGAATTGATGGATGATTTTACTGTCATATAAGATTGATACGTTTGATATATTTTTTGATAAACTTCTTGTTTTACTTCTTCCATACTTGAGAAATTATGAAAGATTGGTTGAACTGATGATTGTAATTCTGTTGCAATTCTTCTAGCATTTAATCCTGCAAATCCCTCTTTTTCTACGATATGGTAAGCAACATTAACGATTTCTTCTTTGGTATATTTTTTTATTGGTGGCAATGATTTCACCTCTATTCCATATCTTTTGTTATATAACATATGTTATCATAAATTTATTTAATTGTAAATTCCAGAACAAAATCCACTGTAATTGTTTTTAGAAAATGTCATTGAATAAAAAACAAAGGAAAATGTCATAAC
>CAYYCR010000137.1:0-3954 GCA_964470385.1 uncultured Muribaculaceae bacterium
TAAAGGTGTAGATATACCAAATAATAAGAGAATTGAAATTGCTTTAACTTATATTCATGGTGTTGGAAGAAGTTTATCTAATAAAATATTGAAAGAAGCAAACATTGATATTGATAGAAAAGCAGGCGATTTGTCTAATGAAGAATTAGTAGCGATTCGTGATGTATTAAATAAATATCCAACTGAGGGAGACTTACGTCGTGAAGTCAACATGAATATTAAAACAAAAATGGAAATTAATTCTTATGAGGGAACTCGTCACAAAAAAGGGTTGCCAGTAAGAGGACAAAGAACAAACCGAAATGCAAGAACTCGTAAAGGTAGAGGAAAAGTAGTTGCTAATAAGAAAAAATAGAAAAGCATACGAATAAAGGAGGTTATATACATGGCTTATAAACCAAGAAAACGTAAAGTGAAAAAGAATGTACCAGAAGGAAAAGCTTTTATTCATTCTACATTTAATAACACAATTGTAACAATTAGTGATAAAGATGGAAATGCAATTAGTTGGGCTTCTGCTGGAACATTAGGATTCAAAGGAAGTAAAAAATCAACTCCATTTGCTGCTGGAATGTCAGCTGAAGCAGCTGGAAAAGCAGCAGTAGAAATGGGTATGAAAAAAGTTGAAGTTTTCGTTAAAGGATTAGGTTCTGGAAGAGAAACAGCAATTCGTTCTTTACAAACTGCTGGATTAGAAATAACTTCAATTTCTGATGTAACACCTATTCCACATAATGGATGTCGTCCACCAAAACGTCCACGTGGATAATGAAAAGGGAGTGATTATGTGTTAAACTTTGAAAAACCAATATATAAAATAACTGAATATGTTGAAAATAATAATTTTGGAAAATTTGAGTTAGAACCTTTAGAAAGAGGTTTTGGAACAACTATTGGAAATGCACTTAGAAGAGTCATGCTTTCTAGTATGCCAGGAAGTGCTATTGTAGCTGTAAAAATTGATGGGGTTATGCATGAATTTCAAACTATGGAAGGTGTTGTAGAAGACGTAACAACTATCGTACTAAATTTAAAAAATGTTGTTGTGAAAAATCACTCCAACGAAGAGAAGATATTACATTTATCAGTAAATGAAGAAAGAGTTGTTACAGCTGCTGATATTGAAAAAGATACAGATATTGAAATTGTAAACCCTGATCAAGTAATTGCAACTTTATCAAAAGGTGGAAAACTTGATATGGAATTTATTATAGCAAATGGTCGTGGTTATGTTCTATCTAATGAAAATAAAAAGTATACTGGGGATAAAAAACTTGGATATATTCCTATTGATGCTCTTTACTCACCAATTGTAAGAATTAGTTATGATGTAGATAATGCACGTGTTGGACAAGATGCCAATTATGACAAATTAATTATGAATGTAACGACAAATGGTTCCATTCGTCCAGAAGAAGCAATGGCATTAGGAGCCAAAATATTGATTGAGCATTTAAATATTATTACAGATTTGAGTGAAATAGCAGATGTTACAGGTATTATGAATGCAAAACAAGAAGAGAGTAAACTGAAAAAATTAGAAACATCTATTGATGACTTAGATTTCTCTGTACGTGCATATAATTGTTTGAAAAGAGCAGGAGTCAACACTCTAGGAGATTTAACGGAAAAATCAGAATTGGAAATGATGAAAATTCGTAATCTAGGTAAAAAATCATTAAAAGAAGTTATGGATAAAATTAAGGATATGGGACTTAGATTCCGTGATGAAGATTAGTTAGGAGGAATAATATGGCTTATAGAAAATTAGGACGAACTAATAAACATAGAAGAAGTATGCTTGCTAACCTAACAAAAGACCTAATCATGAATGAAAGCATTATAACAACAGAACCAAGAGCCAAAGAAGTTCGTAAGTTTGTTGATAAAATGATTACATATGGTAAAGATGGTTCATTAGTTGCAAGAAGAAAAGCATTAGCATTCTTACAAAATGATAATACTGCTGTAAAAAAAGTATTTGATGTTTTAGCGCCTCGTTATGCAGGACGTAATGGTGGATATACAAGAATTCTTAAATTAAAAGAACGTAGAGGAGACGATGCGTTAGAAGTAATTATAGAACTTGTTGAGGAAGATGTAAAATAAACATCTTTTTTTTGGCAAATGAAAGATAGATGAAGTCAAAACACAGATAATAAAGTACTTTAGCAAATAATACAATAAAAATAATTTATTATGAAATTTAATTTTTTATAATCTTTATTTATTCAATTTTATAAAATTTTCTAAGACAGATTTTTAATTTTTGTAATAAAAAATAATCAAATTGGTTATTTTTTCCATTTGCTTTATAATTACGTTCTTGATATAGTTTTATGGAGGTGAAATTATATGAAAAGAGAACTAAATTATTTTTTAACAAAACATGTGGAAATTTTTGAAAAAATTTTGAAATTCTTGTGGAAAACTCCAATTACAATAAATGAGGTTGTCATTAATCCACAGAAAAAAGAAAATTTCTTTGCAACTTTTATGGTGGAAAATGGAGAAGATATTCAATTAGAAGTTTTAATTGATATAGGAAAACAAAAGAAAATAGAAAGAATGAGTATAGTCTATAAAAGTTACTTTGATCAAACAGAAAAAATAGAAAAATATCTGGCCCTTTCCTTTTTATATCATTGTCCATATGATTTGGAACTATGTAATCAATATGGACTTTATACAAAGGAAGATATCAAAGTAATGGAAGAAATGGAAAATCCAAAAGAAATATTAGAATATAAAGAACAGCAAAATTTACTTAAAAACAATCAATTTTATATTTTTAATATGGATTATATTCATAATCATTGTGCAGATCCAATGTTAGATGAACTATTACAAGAAATACATACTATGGTAGTAGAATGGAATAATATTATATTGTAAAAGAAACACAAATTTTTGTGTTTTTCTCTTTCTTGCTTTATATTACTATTTATATTATAATCTTTAGTAGATGATTATTTATATGTGATTTAGAAAGGAATGAGAATCATGAACTTTAAAAACCAAAATATGTTTGAAAATCAAGTATTGAGAGGACAAATGCAATTAAATCAAAATCCAGTTATGAGAAGAACGGTTTCTGAATTAAAAGCTATGTCTATGGATCCTAGTAGAAGAAATCAAGTTCTTAGTACTTTATCGCGTTTCCAAACTCAAATGAATGTCAACGATTATAATGAAATATTAAATAATGTGAAAAGTCTTGATAATAATATTTATGGAACTAATAATACACTAGGAGATAAATCAACTACATTACAATCAAAAAAACAGATAACAGAACGTGATTACCAATCAGCTGTATCTAGTTTGAAACGATTAGAACGTGAAATGAGGTACCGATAAATGCTTCGAATTAGTAAAGAATGGAAAGATTATGAGTGTATTGATGCAGGATCAGGAGAAAAACTAGAACGATGGAATGGGATTATTTTAAGAAGACCTGATCCACAAGCAATGTGGTATAAAAGTAAAAGTAGGCAGTGGGAAAATGTAGATGGACATTATTTTAGAAGCAATAAAGGTGGAGGAGAATGGAAATTTTATAAAAAACTACCTGATTATTGGAAAGTTAGCTATAAAAATTTGACTTTCAAAATTAGTCCAACAAATTTTAAACATACTGGACTCTTTCCAGAACAAGCAGTAAATTGGGATTTTATGATGGAAAAAATAAAAAGTAGTAAGCGAAAAATAAAGGTCTTAAATTTATTTGCTTATACAGGAGGAGCGACAATGGCATGCTCTAGTGCTGGAGCTGATGTTGTCCATGTTGATGCTTCTAAAGGTATGACTGAATGGGCGAAAGAGAATATGAGATTATCAGGTTTAGAAAATAATTTTATTCGTTTTATTGTTGATGATTGTTTGAAATTTGTAGAACGTGAATATCGTAGAGGAAACAAATATGATGCAATCATCATGGATCCACCAAGTTAT
>CAYYCR010000138.1:0-3845 GCA_964470385.1 uncultured Muribaculaceae bacterium
TTTCAATATATAAACTCTCCTCTTCTTTGGATAAAGGCTCTGGTAGTTTGTCAGCACTTCCTACAAAAAAAAGATTGGTTTCGGTATGAAAAATCCGAATTAAAAAATTCCATATTTTTTTAAACATATGTCCCCTCCATTATTTTCGTATGTAATAAGACATCAATTCCATCAATCGTAATATTTTGTTCCATAATACCTATTAATATATTTTCACGTTTCCATTTTCCATCAATGGTAATTTCTGGTACACAAATGCAACGAAGCAATGTACTAGAATTCGCTGTCGAAATTGGTACTAAAATCATTTTAAATTCATTAATGTCATAAATGAATTTTCGGTGGTCGATTAAAATCACTGGTCTATGACGATAGGGATCTTCCAAATGATTTCCGCTATCTAAAAATCCATTACAATGTAATATCCGATTATTTCCAAAATTAATATCTACTTTATGATAATTAGAATAGTTATTTTTTAAATAAATACCTTGTTTGATATAAAAATATAAAATGATTGGAGAAGATAGTAATAATACAATATAGTTAATACTGAGTCCGTTATGGTAAAAAATAATTCCCTCATGTTTATAAGAAAATTCTAAATTTAAATAGTAAAGAAAGCCTCCAAGTACTAAACTGGTACTATATAAATAAAACAGGTTTTTTAATGTATATTTGATATCACGATAACCGAATGATAAGATAACCATGACAATACTAATTATGATTTTCAATATAAATAATTGAATACTAGTAATTTTAAAAAATAAGAATAAAATGCTAAGTCCACCAAAAAAAGCACCTTTTAGTAATTGATTGATTGTTACATTTCTTCTTAGTAAAATAGAAACTCCCATCAATAAAAAGAAATCAAATAAAAAATTTAAAATCATAATTAAATCTAAGTATAGTTTCATAGCATCACCATTGCTACTATATCACGGTCTTTACTGGAATTATGTCGTTTTATTCACAATATTTTTTAATTCTGCAATTTCTTTTTTCATGGCCTCAATTGTTTGCTCAAAGATATAAATAAGTTCTTGATTGGACGGTTGACTTGATGTATCAGCAGCTTTTAATATTGCAATTCGAGCAGCATTCGTACATAGTACTTGTCCTACTAACATAAGCCAGTTTCCTAAATCATTTTGTTGCTTTGCATTCAACTTAGGAATAATCAATAATCCAACGATGACTGCACTAATAGTGAATGTACTAGCTTGTTCATTTAAATTCTCATTCATATTATTTCTCCAATACTAGTAAATGAAAAAAAAGTTTTATTTATTCACAAAACTTTTATATGTATTTCAAAATGGATAATTTTCCTTTTATCATTACTCTCTACCTTATATATAGTTTACGATTTATAACAGTAAGAAAAAAGCGTCATATTGACACTTAGAATCCTCTTTTTCTTAAAAATGCTGGAATAATGGTATCATCTTCATTACTAGAATCATCATTATTCTCTCCTTTTCTTACTTCTTCTCTTCTTGTATTTGCACTATAAGATTGATATAATGGTTCACTCTTATCTTCAAATCCTGTTGCAATGACTGTTACAATAATTTCATCATTTAAATTTTCATTAATTACTGCTCCAAAAATGGTATTGATATCTGTATTAGCAGATGAACGAATTACTTCGGCTGCTTCTTCTACTTCAAACAGAGTCAAATTAGAGCCGCCTGTTACATTAATAATGGCATCGGTTGCCCCACTAATACTAGTTTCTAAAAGTGGGCTTGAAACTGCTTGTCTTGCTGCTTCTGCTGCACGATCTTCTCCTACTCCCATTCCAATTCCAATTAGAGCATTTCCGCGTTTTTCCATTACTGCTTTTACATCAGCAAAGTCTAGGTTAATTAATCCTGCTACAGCAATCAAGTCAGAAATAGATTGAACACCCCGACGAAGCACATTGTCGACCTCTTTAAATGAATCTAAAAGTGGGGTTGTTTTATCGATAATTTCTCTCAAACGATCATTTGGAATCACAATCAAAGTATCCACATTTTTCTTTAATTCTTCTAATCCAGACATTGCCTGATTCATTCTCTTTTTTCCCTCAAATGAGAATGGCTTGGTTACAATACCAACTGTTAAAGCTCCCATACCTTGTGCTATGTTGGCGATTACTGGAGCGGCTCCTGTTCCAGTTCCACCACCCATTCCGCAAGTAACAAACACCATGTCTGCACCTTTTAAAGCTTCTTCCAATTCTGTTTTTGATTCTAATGCAGCTTCTTTTCCAATTTGAGGATTGGCACCTGCCCCAAGTCCATTTGTAAGCTCTGTTCCAATTTGTATTTTAACTGGTGCCAGTGAAGTATTTAGTACTTGTAAGTCTGTATTTGCCACAACAAATTCTACTCCTTTGACTCCAGATTCTATCATTCTATTCACAGCGTTGCAGCCACCGCCACCTACACCGATTACTTTTATTCTTGCTAACTGATCAATTTCTAATCCAAACATATATATCCTCCCTTATTCGCCAAAAAAGTATCCAAATACTTTACCTAACATTGTTTCGCTTGAAATATTTATTACATTTCTTTTTGTTGATGATAACAATTCCATATCGCTATTACTAATCATTGTGATTTCTTGGCCCTTTAATTTTTGTTTTTGAATGAAGTAAACAATATTTCCGACTGTTGATGAATACTTATTATTTCGAATTCCGAGCAATTTTACATTACCAATGCTTGCACTTTTTCCTAATATGTCAGTAACAATATATTCAAAGTGTGAACTACTACTGACGCCACCTGTAACCATAATATACTCGATTTTTTTTTCGGTTAGAATACTAATTTCTTTTCGAGCTAAAGTAAGAATTTCTTCGATTCTCGACATCACTATTTCTGAAGCTTCTAATTGTTTTATAACAATTTTTTCCCCATCTATGTTAGTTGTTTCATAGCTATCATTTGGACTTGCATACATTTTATGTGCCAAAGCAAATTTTTCTTTCATTTTTTTTGCCTCTTTAATATCTAGTTTATACATATAAGCTAAATCTTGATCAATATTGGCTCCCCCCATTCCAATAATGGAATTTTTGACAATAATCCCCTTATTATAAAGCGAAACTGACGTTGTTTCAGCACCAATATTGATTACAGCTCCTATTTTTTCGGACATTTCCTTTGTCTTAAAGGAATAAATATCCCCAATACAATCTAACGAAATATCTACTACTTCTACACCGATTCCTTCTAATAAACTAACCACAGAATAAATATTTTTCTTAGGAGTTGTGGCTAAAATTGCTCTAACTCCTAGTTTTGTTCCAACTAATCCCTTTGGTGATTTGATTCCTTTTTTATCATCTACATTAAAGTCAATTGGAATAATTGTTACCATTTCATTATTTGAATTTAATTTTGATTGCATCGCTTCTTTTAGTACATTTACAATTGTTTCCCCAGTAATTACCGAATCTTCTTCTTTAATTGCTACTTCGCCTTTAATCATTGAAAATTCTGCAAAATAACTTGGAACAGAAGCAATTACTTTTTTGATACTAATACCAAGCATATCTTCAATCTCATTAAATGCTTTTTTAACAGAGGCAGAAGCACTCTCTACATCTGTAATTAATCCCTTTTTTATCCCTTTTGATTTAACAGAAGATGCTGCGAGTAAATTGAGTTTATTTTTGTACAACTCACAAACTATCAATTTGATCGTATCTGAACCAATATCAATGCTTGTATAAATATGCTTCACATGATCATCTCCTACAATCCTATATACAATTATACTATAGATTTTCCAAAAGGAAAAGAGATAAAAGAAAAAAAGTATTAAAAACCAATTATAGTCTT
>CAYYCR010000139.1:0-3507 GCA_964470385.1 uncultured Muribaculaceae bacterium
AATTCCTTTAAAAAACCAGATATGAGAGCAAGGAGTAGCAAGTTCAATATGCCCCATACGTTCACGACGAACTTTCGAACGTGTCACTTCTACTCCACAACGATCACATACAATGTTTTTATAACGAAGTCTCTTGTATTTTCCACAAGAACATTCAAAATCTTTGGTTGGTCCGAATATTTTTTCGCAGAAAAGTCCATCTTTCTCTGGTTTTAAAGTACGATAATTTATCGTTTCTGCTTTTTTAATTTCCCCATAAGACCAAGATCTTATTTTTTCTGGAGAGGCAATTGCTATTTTTAATCCTTCAAAGTTATTTACATCCACTTTTAATCCTCCTCCATCTCTTCGTCAAAGTCCATAGGATCTCCTTCTAGACTTTCTTCAAAATTGTCTTCTAGTTCTTCTTCATAATCTTCGGCATCGATATCTAAATCCTCGGCATCGTCATAATCATCATCAAAATTGGTTTGTCCGTCAAAAGAGTCTCCCTCAACTACATTCACATCAATTGATTTTTCTACTTCTTCTGGAGTATCGAAATTATCTTTATCTTCAGCTTCTAATTCTTTTAATTCATGATATTCTCCATTTGAGTCTAATACCGTAATATCAAGACCTAAAGCTTGGAATTCTTTAATCAAAACTCTGAAACTTTCTGGTATTCCAGATTTTGGAATTGGTTGTCCTTTTACTAATGCTTCATAGACTTTCACACGGCCTACAACATCATCAGATTTAATTGTGATCATTTCTTGTAAGACATGAGCAGCACCATATGCGTAAAGAGCCCAAACTTCCATTTCTCCGAATCTTTGACCACCAAATTGAGCTTTTCCTCCTAATGGTTGTTGTGTTACTAAAGAGTATGGTCCTGTGGAACGTGCATGTAATTTATCATCAACCATGTGGTGAAGTTTAATCATATACATGACTCCAACACTAACCCGATTGTCAAATGGTTCTCCAGTTCGTCCATCATACAATTGGAATTTTCCGTCTTCTGGTAAATTGGCTTCTTTTAAAGCATCAATAATTTCACTACGAGTAGCACCATCAAATACTGGAGTTGCTACATAGATTCCAAGTTCTTTAGCTGCCATTCCAAGGTGCATTTCTAGAATTTGCCCAATGTTCATACGGCTTGGAACTCCTAGTGGATTCAGTAAAATATCTACTGGTGTTCCATCTTCCAAATATGGCATATCTTCTTCTGGTAAAATAAGTGAAATAACACCTTTGTTTCCATGGCGTCCAGCCATTTTATCTCCAACACTAATTTTACGTTTTTGAGCTATATATACGCGAACAATTTTAGATACTCCTGCTGGAAGTTCATCTGTATCTTCTTTGGTAAATATTTTAACATCATGAACAATTCCTTCTCCACCATGTGGAACACGTAATGAGGTATCTCTTACTTCACGTGTTTTTTCTCCAAATATTGCATGTAATAATTTTTCTTCGCTCGTAAGTTCAGCCATTCCTTTTGGTGTTACTTTTCCAACTAAGATATCATCGTCTTTTACTTCTGTTCCGATTCTAACAATTCCGTTTTCATCTAGGTTTTTTCGTGCTTCTTCACTTACATTTGGAATGTCCCTCGTAAATTCTTCTGGTCCTAGTTTGGTATCACGACATTCAATTTGATAATCTTCAATATGAATAGAGGTATAAACATCATCTTTTACCAAACGTTCATTTAATATAACAGCATCTTCATAGTTATATCCATTATAGTTCATGAAAGCTACTGTTACGTTTCGTCCTAAGGCCATTTCTCCTTTTTCAGTAGATGGTCCATCAGCGATTACTTCACCACGTTCTATTTTATCCCCCAATTTTACGATTGGTACTTGGTGATAACAAGTTCCAGCATTGCTTCTTTCGAATCCATTTAGATAATAGGTATCCATTCCACCTATTGTTTTTACTACAATTTTTTTAGAATCGACATAGTCTACAATCCCAGATGCTTTGGCTATTACAACTGCTCCAGAGTCCCTTGCAGCGATTGCTTCTACACCAGTTCCTACAAGTGGTGCTTCTGCTTTTAATAATGGAATCGCTTGACGTTGCATGTTTGCTCCCATCAATGCTCTTTTTCCATCATCATGTTCCAAAAATGGGATTCCTTGTGTGGTAATGGATACTACTTGTTGTGGAGATACGTCAATATAATCAACTTGATTTGCATCCACAATTAGGTTCTCTCCATGATATCGAACCAAAACACGTTCTCCTACAATATCGTTGTTGTCATTAACTTCAACGGTTGCTTGTGAAATATAGTGTTCTAATTCTTCATCAGCTGTCATATAAACAATTTCTTCTGTTAAGTGTGTATTTTCTACTTTACGATATGGCGTCATAATAAAGCCATAATCGTTTACTCTTGCATAACTAGCAAGAGAAGTGATAAGTCCAATATTGGGTCCTTCTGGAGATTCAATTGGACATAATCTTCCATAATGAGATGGGTTAACGTCACGTACTTCCATTCCAGCACGATCTCTAGAAAGTCCGCCAGGCCCTAAGCTTGACAAACGTCGTTTATTGGTAAGCTCGGCTACTGGATTGGTTTGGTCCATGAATTGTGATAATTGACTACTTCCAAAGAACTCTTTGATAGAAGCCGTTAATGGTCTAATATTAATTAATGTCTTTGGTGTTACTTCTGTGATTTCTTGAGTTGACATTCTATCCCTTATCACTCTTTCAATACGACTAATTCCAATTCTAAATTGATTTTGTAATAGTTCTCCTACTTGACGAACACGACGATTTGATAAATGGTCTATTTCATCAAATGTTCCAATTCCTTCTAATAAATTCAAATAGTAAGATACAGAAGCATAAACGTCTGAAATTGTTAGCCTTTTGATATTAATAGACTGATCGTTTCCAATAATCTTAACGATTTTTTCTGGATGATTTTTAGAGTATACTTTCACAATTTGTATTTTATTATAAGTGTCCAAATCGGTATTTACTAATACCTCTTTCACTCCGTATCCATCTTCCATAATTGGTTTTAATGTTTCTAATATTTCCTTTGTTACAATCGTATTTTTTTCTACTATTGTTTCATTTCCCACTTTGATATCTTCAGCTAAAGTACAGCCTAGTAAACGATCTAATACATTTAATTTGCGATTAAATTTGTAACGTCCTACTTTAGCTAAATCATAACGGAAAGCGTCAAAGAATCTAGAAATTAATTGATTTTTCGCACTATCTAGAGTAGATGGTTCTCCAGGTCTTAATTTTGAATGAATGTCAATCAATGCTTCATCGGTATTTTTATTGGCATCTTTTTCAATTGTTCTAGTAAGATAGTCATCTTCTCCAAATAAGTCATAGATATCTTCGTCATTCGAAAGTCCTAATGCACGAAGTAATGTTGTAATTGGTACTTTTCTAGTACTGTAAATACTAACATAGATAAAGTCTCTTGCATAAGTTTCGTATTACAACCAAGTACATCTTTTTGGAATTAATTGTGAA
>CAYYCR010000140.1:0-3436 GCA_964470385.1 uncultured Muribaculaceae bacterium
GTCGTTCTAATGCTCCATCTTTTTCAATATATTTACGATATTCATTTAAAGTGGTTGCTCCAATTACTTTGATTTCACCACGAGCAAGCATTGGTTTTAACATATTTCCAGCATCCATGGCTCCTTCTAATGCTCCAGCTCCTACAATCATATGAATTTCATCAATGAACATGATAATTTCACCATTGGAATCCTTAATTTCTTTTAAGACCGCTTTTAATCTTTCCTCAAATTCTCCACGATATTTGGCTCCTGCAATTAAAGCTCCCATATCGAGTTCCCATATTCTTTTATTTTTTAAAGAGGCTGGGACATCTCCTTTTACAATTCTACTAGCTAATCCTTCTACAATAGCTGTTTTTCCAACTCCAGGTTCTCCAATCAAAACTGGATTATTTTTTGTTTTTCTGGAAAGTATACGAGTAATGCTTCTAATTTCTTCGTCCCTCCCAATTACGGGATCTACTTTTCCATCTTTGACGTTTTCTACAATATCTCTACCATACTTCTCTAAAACGTTTTTTAAGTTTTCTTCATACGGATTTTGTCCATTCATAAAAACCCCTCCTTTACTGTTGAAAAACTTTTCAACAAATACATTATAGCACCAAAATTAGCACTCGTCAAGAAAGAGTGCTAAAGTTTTTTAGATGGACTTGTTAAGAATACCAATTCTTCTGCTCCATCGATTCGATCTATTTTTCGATTACATTTTTGAAGTTCATATTCTACTACTTCTGAAACAGTTATTTTATCTTTGGGATTGTGATTCAAAATACAAGCATAGTACTTATGAATCAAGGTTTGTATGATATGATTAATGCTGATTAAAATTGAATTTAATTTTCTAGCGATATCTTTTTCGACATCATTTCGGTCAACCAAATCAATTTTTTTATATTGCTCTAATTCCATTTTATATTTCGCTAGTGGTTCAATTAATTCTGGAATAGACTCAATCGACTGAATCCCCATGTTACTTAATAGATAAATTATTTTTGTTTCTAATGTTTCATAATGAAGTGTATTATATAAATAAGATAATTCATTAATGTCTTTGTTAGCATGCTCATTGGTGATAAAAATAGCAACCAATGCAGAGGGGTCTATTTTAGAAAGAACATATCTTTCATCACGATATCCACTTTTATCATATGGAAGTCCGTGTAACTGGGCAAATGACTTTTTATTATTGGAAACTGGATAATACATTTCCTGTCCATCAGCTAAAAAGGTAATTCCATTTTGAATAAATGTGCTTAAAGCGGTTTCATTTTCTTTGATAGCACTAGCTGGTACGACAGAAATCCATCGCTCGGCATTCCCACCATCGAAATTTCTAGGGAACGAAAGATTTGCTTTTTCCATTTCTTTATGTGATAAAATTCCATTATTTAATACACTTTCTATTCTAAAAAAATCAAAACCGATACTATGGAAGCAATCATCAATTTCCTTATCAAGTGTAATATCTTTATCTTGGTGTTGGCCGATAACATAATAATAAGCCTGATTTATTTCGGAAGCCAAATCCATCATTTTTTTTGACTCTTCAAATCGTAACAACTCTGGGTTTAAAGCAGCTTGGCACTTTTCAGAAAATCGTTTTCTATCTAGAGCATCTGCATCTTTTAACAATTTAGCAAGTTTTTCATAACGGGCATATTCTGATTCTGGTAATTCGTACATTTCAAAATTCATTTGTAAACGATGATCTGGTTGCGAATGATAATCGATAATAGATTGTAATAATAATAAGTTTACTCTAGTAGAGTAAACTGCCGCTAGCGGCATTAGTTCTTCAATATTCATGGCACTTACCATTCCATGAAAAGCATCTTCAAAATCGCTTTGTCGTTTGAAGTCATGGTAGAGTGCAGCATCAGTTAAGATTTGTAAATCTTCTTCACTCAAATGATTCATACATCCAAGTAAGTATGAAAATAGGCAAACCTTTTCACTATGATAAAGTCCGTGAATAGGGCTTTCATATAATTTTTCACGTTTGATATTTTGTATTATGTTTAAAAATCTATCTTGTTGATTCCTTGATAACTGGTTAAAATAAGTATTCAATTCTGGTAATGATTCCCTATTTTGCAAAAGTTTTTCCATGATATTGTCCAATTTGATAATCCCCTTTCTCGCTTACAATTCGCTCATAAACACTTAAATCCACATAATCTGAAAGTTCATCAAATGTTTTTCCAAAAAAATGTCTGATATTTTTACGGTCATAGGTAGCATCATAATAAAGCCATTTCCCATTATCTTTGGCACGTAGTAAAGCATGATTTAAATCAATTGAGTTTCTAAATCGTTTATCATGACAATGTACATTTTCACTTTCTACATTTACGATTTGTAACATAAAACGCATTAAGTTAACGATACCCTCACAATTGCCTCTTTTAAAATGACAAGTATTAAAACTGTTATGAAGAGAACCTAAGTTTTTTTTATAAAATTCTGGAATTTCTTGATATTCAGTTAAAATTTCCGCATATAATTTTTCACGTTTTTGTAATTCAACTTCAGCAAATCGGATATATTCTACAACATATCGAAATACATATCCAATTTTATCAGAATCGGTTGCTTTCATCAAGCCTTTCTTGTCAAACAATCGTCTAAAATGAATATATAATTCAGTAATTTGTTCTACAGAAAGAGTCGTATAATCAACAAGTCCATTTTTTTCCGCAAACGATACATTCACAAGTCCCATTAAATCAGAATCATAGAAGCTTTTTGCAGTTTCTATGGATTCAATAAATGTAAAAAAGATACTCACATCTAAAATATTTTGTTTGGCATCCATGGTATTATATAAATATGCTTCTATATTCGAAAAAGAACGAATATTATTTCCATACATAACAACATGTTCTAGTTTATGTTGTTCATCTAATCCAAGAATACTTTCTAATCTAGGATTGTTTATCAAATATACATTTTTTAATTTTTCTAATCCTTGAACATTCAATTCCTTTATACAAATATCGTTTTCAATTCGAAGTTCTTCTAAATTTTTTAATTCTCTAATAACAGAAAAATCCTCTATTTGATTAAAGTAATCGTTTTCTTGATATTGCCCTTCTCCAATGACGCGATTATAATCATGACTTCGAATGGTTAGTTTTTTTAATTTTGAAAGTTGTTTTAAAAAAGAAATATCCATGCATCCCTCTACAGAAAATTCTTCTATTTGTTCTAATTCTTGTAACGAAAACATCTGATAAGTAGGATGCATAATTCCAATTTTTCTTTTGATTCCTTTTTTTTGCAAAGCTTCATCAAGTTTTATGGCTGACATTAATGAAAATTCCATAATTACCCCTCACTTTTTCTTCTTTTGTTCGTTAAAAATGTTTTTTTATTTTAACACAATTTCATAATTTGTCAAATTCAAAAGAAAATATTTAATTTTAAAAAA
>CAYYCR010000141.1:0-3428 GCA_964470385.1 uncultured Muribaculaceae bacterium
TACTTAGTATACCATTACTAAAGTTTTTTGTGTCTATATATCTATACTAACACCATTTATATAAAACACCTATTTATTAAGCATTTTTAGGTGGAATTTTCAAGCTAAATTGTGTTACTTGATAATTTATATATCAAACACCGAAAAATCGTTATAACAAACATTTAAAGTTCGGTTATCTTTTCTTTTATTAAGAAGGGGGTCTTATATTATGAACGATAGTGAATAATATAAGACAAGGGGTTATTTAAAAATTATGGCTAATTTACCATAATTCATTAACTTTAACACCCCTAGTATAAATATGCCCTAATTTCTTCATCACAAAGTATTATTCAATATTCATACTTCATAATAGCAATTTAAAACGATTTTTTTCATCTAGAAAATTTCTTTTTATTTTCAACTACCTCTAAAGTGATTGTTTCCAAACCTGAATTTCTTATTTCATCTTCTATTTTTTGTTGCATATTTTTGGCATTCATAAAATCAACATTTCTTAATTTCGTTCTTTCTAATAATAATTCATCACTAATATGGAGATACACAAGCAAATCACAATCTAACAATACTGTTCCAAACATCGGCAATCCTGGTTTAACAAATAATTTAGTTCTTACCAGTTCATCCATTTTCTCTCCAATTTCTTCAGTCCAAGGAGTACTACAAACATAATCTGTTTCTTCTTTTGTTAGTAGTGGGAATATTTCTTCATCCATATCTAAACCAATATTGGATTCATTTATCATAGTCGTTTTTCCTGTACAAGTAGTTCCTAATACACAAATTCTTTTATCACTATTTTTATTAAATATTTGTATTAAATTTTCTAGATTTGCTTCCATAATAATCTCACCCCTTTTAAAGTATCACTTCTAATTTATCACTAAATTATTCTACATTTACATCTAATCGTTCTAAATAACCATTCGTTTGATAGTGACTCCCACATTTCAAATATGGACTATAGGAAACATGATTTCCACGTTTTGAAAATGTTACATATCCAGAACAAGTAATATCTTCATCCTCTAAGTCTACAATCTTTTCAAGATATTGTTCACGGATTAAAGAGCGAACAGTTACTGTAATATTGTCCCCCTCCTGTAAATCATCGCCATAGATATCTTCATTATATTCTCTAGCCGCCTTTGTTAAAGAAGCTTCGATATCTTTATAAGATTGAAACTCTTTTTCTTCGGTTACTGGTCTTTGATTTGTTGTTTGACTATTTTCTCTATTTAATGTATCACCTAATTGTTTAAAATTTCGATTAATCAAAGAAACAATCAACAATAAACAAAAAAATAAAACCCCTAATCCAACTAATAATTCTTGTAAACCCCATCCACGATTATTTAATTTCATAAGCATCACCTAAAATAAATTTCTCTCTTGTATTTCTTCTTTAAAACGATATAATTTTGCTGGTCTACCATTTCCGCCAACATTGGTATCCCCAGTATCTTCTATTAGTCCAAGTGAAATAAATTTTTTTCTAAAATTTCTACGATCCAGTTATTTATCTAGTATTTGCTCATAAGCATGTTGCAATTCTGGTAGCGTAAAATCACTTGGAAACAGACTTTTTAAAACATTACTATTCACAATTTTTTTTCTTAAAAATTCTATATTCTTACTTAATATATGAAGATGATCATAAGCCATTTTGGGAATATCATTTATTTTAAACCAACAAGTCTCTATCTCACTTCTATCATCTCTTTTTAAAAGAGTGGAAACATTATCGATAAGACCTATATAAGAAATGGCAATAATACGATCATCCGGATCACGAGCGACATCACTACAAATATAACATTGTTCCAAATAGACATCTTTTAATCCTAATTTAACATCAATAGAATCGATTACATTTTCCTCAATCGTTTCTTTATTTGATACAATTCCACCTGGTAATATCCAATACCCTTTATATGGATCACTTTTCTTAAGAAGAAGTAACACTATGATTTCCCCTTTATCTACCGTAAAAATACTCACTAAACTCTCTATAATATTATAATAACTTTCTAATGCTGGATTCATAACATCACCCTTTGTGTTAAATATACACACATATTATAATATGCTTTTTAAAAATTGTCAATTAGTGTTTTTTTAAAGTAAGTTGAGGGGCTACATCATGAAAGTATGGAATATCCGATAATACAGGAGAACTAATCTGCTTGCTAATTTCTATCATAACAGGATTCTCATCACTTTGTTTTTTTAAAAAATCAGGTAACTTATAAAATCGCAAAGTTCTAACTGGATATTTTAAAAAGGATTCAAAAAACATAAGCCATAAAGCGGCATTATCAGCATCTTTAGATAATTGTAAATAAGTATAACGTTCTTTTCCTGTAAGACGTAAATTATAACTATAATCAAATAAAATACTAGACACATGAGGTCCCTTGATTCTTCCTTTACTAAAACTATCTACATCAATAAAAATTGGATATTTATCTTCTATAATCAAAATATTATTATAATAACAATCAGATACGATAATTCCATATTTTTCATGGAGCAATTTTAAAAACTCACTAATTTTCTGATACATGGTAATTACTTTTTTGGAATCATTACGGTTTTGTTTTGTCCAATCATTTAGTTTCATACTAGGCTGATAATTCTTCATCCAATATCCTATTTTTTTTAAATGTTCTACATAAGATAACTCATATGGAATGGAACAGACTTGTACTAATTCTTTTTGTTTCATAAGAAAATCTAACAATTGTTTTTTGGAATAAATTTCTTCAGGGTATTTCAAAGTATTTAATAGTTTAAATAAACGCTTTGAATAAATATCAGAATAGATAATTCCATCACTACCACCAAGTCTTGTCCTTTTTAACTGTTTCATATCGTTTTTAGAAAGTATAGAATACTCCATAACAATCCCCCCTTTTTGTAACTTTTCCTATTTTAACACAAATAAGAGAAAAACAGAATAGATACCTACTCTGTATTTTCTTATATATTTTTTCAAATGTTCGTTTTGATTTCTTTTCATACCTTTAATTTATAACTTATTTACTCTATATAATCACAACTACTACATTTTATTTTTTTATTTTTTTCAACTAACATACTCTTACATTCTGGACAACTTTTTCCAATTGGTTTATCCCAATAAGCAGTTTTACAGGTTGGATAATTATTGCAGCCATAGAAAATTTTCCCTCTTTTGGTTTTCTTTTCAACAATCATGCCATCACAGTTTGGACATTTTGTTACTTCCACAACTGCTTTTGGATCTGCTTTAATATATTTACATTCCGGAAAATTACTACAAGCAGTAAAACTTCCATATTTTCCTTTTCTAATGACTAGTGGATGTCCACATTCTGGACAATCTTCACCTGTTTTTTCTGCCTCTTTTTTTGGCATCGCATCAAAAGCATGTTTCACACTAG
>CAYYCR010000142.1:0-3347 GCA_964470385.1 uncultured Muribaculaceae bacterium
ATGTATGAATGTGGAATTCCAAAAGAAATGGCCCTAGAATTATTTAAACCACATGTCATCAATGGTCTTGTTTCAAAAGAAATCGCAAGTAATATTAAGGCAGCGAAACGTATGATTGAAAATCAAGATGAAAGAGTATGGGATGTAGTAGAAGAAAAAATCAAAGAACATCCAGTCATGTTAAACCGTGCTCCAACACTACATAGACTTGGTATTCAAGCCTTTGAACCAAAATTAATTGGTGGTAGAGCCATTCGTTTGCATCCACTCGTTTGTGCCGCTTTCAATGCCGATTTTGATGGAGACCAGATGGCTGTTCACGTACCAATTAGTGAAGAAGCACAAGCAGAAGCTAGAATTTTGATGTTGGGGGCAAATAATATTTTGTCACCAAAAGACGGAAAACCAATTGTTACCCCAGGACAGGATATGGTTCTTGGAAATTATTATATAACTATGGAGCGAGCAGGACATCCAGGAGAGGGTAGAGTCTTTAAAGATCAAGATGAAGCATTGATGGCATATGAAAGAAGAGAACTTGATTTACATACCCGTATCGCAATTCCAGTTGCTTCATTTAGGCATAAGATTTTCCCAGATTGCTATATGGATAAATATTTGGTAACAACGGTTGGAAAACTAAAATTTAATGAAATTTTTCCAGACTCTTTCCAATATATTAATGATGGCAGTGTAGAGAATATAGAACGAATTACTCCAAGTAAATATTTCATTGCTAGGGGAGAAAACATCAGAGAAAAAATATCAGAAATGCCTTTGGTGGAAGCTTTGAACAAAGGCAAATTAACACAATTAATTGCTCAAATTTATAAACGTTACCAAACTACTGAAACATCCGTTATGCTAGATAAATTGAAAGATTTAGGATT
Organism: uncultured Muribaculaceae bacterium; assembly: GCA_964470385.1. Taxonomy (GTDB): domain Bacteria; phylum Bacillota_I; class Bacilli_A; order RF39; family UBA660; genus MGBC102946. Next base: position 891 of record CAYYCR010000142.1, read on the forward strand.
TAAGTATTCCACTTTATCTGGTATTTCCATTGCCATTAGTGATATTAGGGAAAGTGAAATTAAACCACAAGTATTAAAAGAAAGTCAAGACTTAGTAGATCAAGTCAATAAACAATTTAAGCGTGGATTAATTACTGATATGGAACGTTATGAAAAAGTAATTGACATTTGGACAGAAGCGAAAAAACGAATTAGTAAAGAGCTTGAAGAAATGATGAAAAATGACATTGATAACCCAATTGCTATTATGATTAATAGTAAGGCTCGTGGAGATATTGGTTCTTTAACTCAGTTAGTTGGTATGCGTGGACTTTTCGCAAAACCAAGTGGAATGAACGAGGAAATCCCAGTAAAATCTTCTTTCAGTGAGGGAGTTACAATTTCAGAATTCTTCTTATCTACGCATGGTGCTCGTAAAGGAGCCGTAGATACTGCTTTAAAAACAGCCGATGCTGGATATTTAACAAGACGTCTAGTAGATGTTTCCCAAGATATTATTGTAAAAGAAGAGGATTGTGGAACGGATCAAGGTGTTGTTGTAGAAGCTTTTGTAAACCCAAAAGATAATACAATCATTGAATCTTTATATGACCGTATTGTAGGTCGCTATACCAACAAACGAATTTTAAAACCAGGAACAGAAGAGGTTCTTGCTGAGCGAAATACTTATATCACAGAACAACTTGCAGATAAAATTATTGCAGCAGGAATTACGAAAGTTCCAATTCGTACCGTTCTTACTTGTAAAACAGAACATGGTGTTTGTAGAAAATGTTATGGACGTAATTTAGCAACTGGTGCGATTGTAGAATCTGGTGAAGCGGTAGGAATTATGGCTGCCCAATCAATTGGTGAACCAGGTACCCAATTAACCATGAGAACATTTAATACAGGTGGTGTAGCAGGAGACGATATTACACAAGGTCTTCCTCGTGTTCAAGAATTATTTGAAGCACGTAATCCAAAAGGAAAAGCGACCATTTCGGAAATTAATGGTGTAGTAACGAAAATTGAAGAAGATGGTGGAAAATTCATTATCAGTGTGAAAAATGATGTTGAAGTGCGTGAGCATACCTCTAATTATGGAGCAAAATTAGCTGTAGAAAAAGGAACTGAAGTACGTGCTGGAGAACGACTAACGCATGGAGCAATTAGTCCAAAAGAACTATTAGTTGTAACCGATCCAATTACAGTACAACAATATATCTTATTAGAAATTCAAAAAGTTTATCGTTCACAGGGTGTTGATATTAGTGATAAACACGTTGAAATTATAGCTAAAAGAATGATTTCTAAAATTAAAATTGTGAATAGTGGAGATACATTGTTCTTACCAGGAACAATGGTAAATATCAATGAATTTACAGATGTAAATAAAGGTCTTATTCTAGAGGGAAAAAGGCCAGCTACAGGTAGACCAGTATTATTAGGTATTACCAAAGCTTCTTTGGAAACCGATTCTTTCTTATCTGCTGCTTCATTCCAAGAAACAACAAGAATCTTAACAGATGCTGCAATTCATGGAAGAGTAGACCATTTAAATGGATTAAAAGAAAATGTCATTATCGGAAAACTAATTCCAGCAGGAACTGGTGCACGTAAGTATAGATATGCTGATTATGATTTGGAATTAGATATGTTAAAAGATGAACCATTAGAAGCATTAGAACAAGAATTAATGGATTAAGGGAATTTTTGCAAATTCCTTTTTTCGTGCATTAATTTTAAAAAAAAATAGTAACAGTAACTCCGAATAAAAGAAGTAAAAAATAAAAAAATAGGTAAATAAAGTTAAAAATATAAACATCGACGACATTTATCTATTTTTTTTACGTTTTAATACACGCTAAAATGAATACATGAAAAGCATGCATTTTATCCCCCTGACAGTAGTACTTTCTACGTATCAAATCGAATCTGAAATCCTGATGTAAAAGTCAAAATATTATGTATAGATAGGTATAATATATTTTATGTATAGTTAAAAATTATGTATAGTTACGAAAGAAATTCTAAAAAAATAAGGGATTTCTTTTATTTTAACTATACATAATTTTTCATCTGTTAAAATGAAATAGTATTCATTAGAAAGGTAGATGATGTATTTAACTATAAAAATTACAGGTGCTTATGGTACAATTGCTAATTATGCTAGAAACGGAGGGGATATTTTTGAAAATGATAGAAATAATCAGATAATGTTAAATTATAGAATTTATTTAATTCCTATAAATAATGAATTATCAACTATAACGTTTAAGTTATATGTTGTTTATAGGCACTTTCTAAAAATAAAGTTACCAGTTATGGAGTAATAAGAACACTCCATTTTTTAATGTGTTTAGTACGAACAATATGTTGTTTTTCCAATCTTTTCATTTCTTTTTTTCCTACTGTTAATTCTTTTTCATATTTTACTTCTTTTCGTTTAGTTACAGATTGGATACCTTTCCAAGT
>CAYYCR010000143.1:0-3237 GCA_964470385.1 uncultured Muribaculaceae bacterium
TAGCACAACGCGTTATAATATTAAATTTCTAATAAACATCATTATTTTATTACAATCCTGTTTGGTTTACACCATACACAGCTTCTTCATGAGTAAATCCCTCAAATTCCAATTGTTCAATCAAACTGTCTCTAGAGAACGAAGAATGACTCAAATATGATTTTGCTTTTTTTGAAGCTTGTTCATTCCAATTAACACTTATATTATTGATAGCATAATTTATTTCATCAGAAGTAAACCCTTCAAATTCTAATTGCTCCATCAATCCTTTTTTAGAAAATGCAGAGTGACTCAAATATGAGTTAGCTTTCTTCAAAGATTGTTGATTCCAATCTGCTCCTGCATGATCTACTCCATAAATCGAATCATCATGAGAGAATTTTTCAAATTCAAGTTGTTCAATTAATCCTTCTCTAGAAAACGAAGAATGACTCAAATATGATTTTGCTTTATTTACAGCATTTCGTTGACTAACAGTAATTTCATTAGAGTTATTGTTTTGTGATGAATTATTTGGTTTATTTTCTTGATTATTGGTTTCTTGTTTATCTTCGCTTTTTTCTTTTATTTTTATAGTCATATTGCCACTTGATAAATTACTAACAATATAATTACCTATCTCAATATCATCTGTTGCGGAATAAGTTGCTATAATACTATTAATTCTATTTATGTCTGTTACACTAAAATCAAATTTTTTAGTTTTTATTATTTTTTCTGCTAATGAAATTGATTCACCATCATCTCTATCATAAAGAATATTCAAAAACATAAAATTTTCTTCTTTATCAAAATAGAAAGTAAATACAGTATTACCTTTACTATTTATAAAAGGATAGGTAACAAAGGTATCATATTCATTTAAAGAAACATATGTCATTTTACCAGAAAAATCTAGTTCTTCAAAAATAGAATTTAAATAATCATCTATCTTATTATAATTGGATGAAACTTTTAAATCACTACTTGTATAGTTACTAGTACTATCTTCAACATCTTTTTTAGTTTCATTATTATTTCCACATCCAGCGACACATAAAAAACAAGTAAGTAATATAATAACTAAATATATTTTCTTTTTCATGCAATTTTCATCCTATTCTTCTATATATGTTTTCATTTTTTCATACCCATTAACCGTATCAGTATCAGCTTGGCTAAAATTATTTGAAAATGTTTGTAAACTTCCTGATGGATTAATGCATAAATTTGTCAATGTTATGTAATTATCATAATAAGTTTTTAAATCGTCATAAGCATCTTTCCAGTCTTCAGGTGGATTCTTCATATTTTTAAATAATTGATTTACTTCCTTTTGGTTTTGCTTAACACCGTCTGTTATTTTTACAAAATCAGAATCAGAAAATAATGCTGATAGTGAATCATTAAAATCATCATTAAATATCCCATTCTTTTTTGTATATTTATCTGTTTCTGGATCTGATTCTTCCCATATTGAATTTGACCACACTTTTTTTATTTTATTCCCGCATGATTCTGCTTCAGCAGCACCACTTAGCATTTTATATGAAATAGTTGATAAATCTGATTTATATTGTTTATTTGCTGCTTCTATTCTTTCTGTTTCTTTTCTTACTTCATTTTGTTTGTAAATATTCGTTCCAATTAATCCTACTCCAATTATTGCAACAATAATAACAATAATAGTTATTAATTTTTTCTTTGAAATACCATTTCCTAATTTTACTTTAGTAACTTCAACTTGTTGTGGCTTTGAATCAGTTTCCTTATTTACTGGACACCCACATTTACTACATACCTTAGAATTTTTCTTTATTTCTGTTCCACATTCTTCACAGAAATATTTTGGTTCTTCTACAAAAACTTCACCACAATGTACACACTTAGTTGATTTATCTGAAATTTCCTCATTACATTTTGGACATTTAATCATTGCCATATAATCTTCACACTCCTAACATCTTTATAAACAATTACTTGTTTTTTGAATAATATTCTTCGGCAAATAAAATAATTTCATCTAAAGTTAATTTAGTATTTTTTATTTGATAATCATAATCATAACTTAAATATTTAATTTCTTTTTTATCGTTTTCACTACAATATTTTCCAGTATCAACTTGTTCTTTAACACCGTTATCATTACTTAATATAAATAGACATGTATTATCTTCATCATGACCATAAAAATAATTGTCTTCAACATCATATCGAAGAATATAGTCACTATTACTAGATGATTTATATCCAATTGTATCTACTTTATCATTGTCCATTAAAAAGTAAAATGCATGATAATAAGTATCTGTAGTATAGTCAATTAGCATAACTTGTTCATTACCAATAGAAATTTTATATTCTTTTGATAAATTTTTTAGCATTGAATCATAAGGCATTTTGTTTTCCAATTCTTTCTTTGCTTTCTTATATTGTGGAATAGCATATTCGTTTGCATACCATTCAAAATAACTAAAGAAATCTTCAAAATTTAAACCCATATTTTTCATTACTTGTTGATAGTTATTTTTAAAACTATTTAACTCGCTCTCAACCGTCTTAGAACATGGTGTTAGATTTTCTTTCTTTAATTCAGCACTTTTTTTCAAAATATGACAAATGTTATAATCTTCGTCAGTACTAGAATAGTAATCTTCTTCACCATTAGAACTTATTGTATATTGATTTCGTACTTTATCACGATCATAAGCATTTTCTTCTATATTCAAAGTTATCTTAGTAATCTTATTGTTATCATCTAAATTTACATAACCACCAAACGATATTTTCTTATTACTATTATCAACTATATTTATTGATATAAAATTCCAAAGATCTGTTTCTCTTTCGCAATCCTCTCTTTTTGAATAATCATATTGATAGCATAATAAGCTATTATCATAATTATTTTCACCATAAGTAAAATATGTTTTATAATTATTTCTTAAAAGAATATTTTTAACTTCTGTTCCTTCTTTAGCTACTTTACCTTTTCCAAAAGACAAAATCAGGGTCCAAATAACAATCACCAACAATATGCATGAAACAGCAATAATAATTATTTTTTTATTTTTTTTCTTATTGGATACTTGTTTTATTTTGGGTTCTTCAACCAATTGTTTACCACAATGAACACATTTAACTGATTTATCAGAAATATCTTCATTACAATTTGGGCATTTAATCATTGCCATAAAAAGTTCCATTCCTTTCACTTCGTTCAAGGCACACATAGGAATTAAAACCTTGAACTAAATT
>CAYYCR010000144.1:0-3217 GCA_964470385.1 uncultured Muribaculaceae bacterium
ATACAGAAAAATTAATAGAAAACCTAAATGCCTTTGTATCATTAATTGTAAAAACGAAACCATCTGTTGTAAAAGGAACATATATCAAAAATATCTCTGTTTCCTCAACTATGGGGCCTGGAATTAAAATTGATACAAATAGTTTTGACTTTTAGAAATAACTATGTTATACTAAAAGCGATTTGAAAAAAATAGATACCGTAGACAGTAGGAGCAGTAAGCTTAATATTTCCTACCGAGGAATAAAAGAAAAATAATCTTTAAAAGAGTCCTACGGTAATAGCATGGACTCTTTTTACGGTATAAAACACGAGGAGGTGTGAAATGGCAAACCAAAAAATCTTGGATCAAAAGCAAGAAATCGTAAATGAAATCAGTAACCGTGTGAAAGAATCATCAAGTGTTGTCTTCTTTGAATATCATGGATTAACCGTAACAGAAACTAATGAACTTAGAAGAAAACTAAGAGAAACAGGATCTGATTTCAAAATTTACAAAAATACGTTAGCACGTCGTGCTTTAGATTCTTTAGAAATCAAAGCATTAGATGAAGAATTAATTGGACCGAAAGCAATCGCCTTTGGTAGCGATGCTGTAGCACCAATCAAAGTTCTTAACGATTATGCAAAAGATCATCCAGCATTAGTATTAAAAGTTGGAATTGTAGATGGTGAAGTTGCTGACGAAGCAATGCTAAAAAAACTTGCAGCAATCCCATCAAGAGAAGGATTACTTACTATGTTTGCAAGTGGATTACTTGGAATTCCACGTGATTTCTCAATTTGTTTAGACTTACATAGCAAGAACCTAGAAGAAAATAATTAAAGGAGGAAAATAAAATGGCAAAATTAAGTGCAAAAGAAATTATTGATTCACTAAAAGAAATGACACTTTTAGAAATTAAAGAAGTAGTAGATTTAATGAAAGAAGAATTTGGAGTAGATCCAAGTGCAGTTGCAGTAGCTGCTGCCCCAGTAGCTGCTGAACCAGAAGGACCAAGTGCAGTAGACGTAGTTCTAGCAAGTGCTGGTGCAAACAAAATTGCTGTTATCAAATTAGTTCGTGATATTACAGGACTAGGATTAAAAGAAGCAAAAGAATTAGCAGATAATGGTGGAGTTGTAAAAGAAAAAGCTACTACTGATGAAGCAAATGAATTAAAAGCAAAATTCGAAGAAGCTGGAGCTACAATCGAATTAAAATAATGAAATGGTTTTAGCCTGTACGAGATAGTATAGGCTTTTGCCATAACATGAGGGAGTTACTATGTCTTATTATTTTACAAATGATGAAACAATTAAAACAAAAGAAATAGAGCATTATGTAAAGATAGATAACATATCATTTACATTGATAACAGACAATGGTGTATTTTCAAAACGAGGACTTGATTTTGGAACTAGGACTTTATTAGAAACATTACCCAATCTGACAGGAAATATCTTAGACTTTGGTTGTGGATATGGGCCAATTGGAATCTTTATTCAAAAAAAATATTCACTCAATGTGGATATGGTCGATATTAATAAGCGAAGTCTTACACTTGCTAAAAAAAACGCTATCAAAAATAAAGTAAAAGTCAATATATTTGAAAGTAATATCTATGAAAAAATAGAAAAAAAATATGATTATATCATAACCAATCCCCCAATTAGAGTAGGAAAAGAAATCTTATACAAAATTCTAATGGGAGCATACGAACACTTAAAAGAAAATGGACAATTGTGGCTTGTGATTCATAAAGATCAAGGCGCTAAAACAGTGCTTAGGGATTTGAAAGAAAAATATGAAGCAGAAACAATTACAAAAAATAAAGGATTTTATGTAATTTGTGCTAAGAAGAAATAACTTTACAAAAATTGGATTTTTTGTTATCTTAATGTTATAAGAGGAGTGAATTAGATGAATGAAAATTTAGATGTATCTTTAAAAGAATTTGGAACGAAGAAGAATTTTAACAATTGTATGACTTCTGAATTAATCTATATATGGAGAACATACAAGGAGAAAAATAAAAATTTTAGTGATATAGCACTTGAACAATTTTTGAAACGTTTAAAATATTGTGGGTGTACGACTGAAATGGCGGAAGAATTTGCTAAAAGAGAAATTTATGTATTTAAAAATAGTGATATGAAGCTTACCAAAATACCAACTTTAAATTATCCTATTGAAGAAGGAACACTTGGAATATGTGGTTATCATTGGTGGGACGATAACAAGCCAATTTTTAAAGATGGTATTCGTAATGCAAATGCTATAGATTTTACTATATCTGAAATCGTTTCTTTAACTGATAGAGCAGAGTATTTAGTTGTATATGAACATGAAAATGAAAATATATCTGAAGCTGTATTTAACGAACTTTATTTGTTATCAGAAACAGGAAAACAAAAGTTCTTATTACAAATGCTTGCAGACCAATTAATTACAAAACATGGCTGGAATATGGAATGTGTAAATAAATTTTTTGCTAATGAGTTTGCTATTATAAAAAAATATAGATATGGAAAAGCAGAAAATCCATTTGGGGAAGAGTAAGGCAATTGAATATTTAATATAAGATAAAAAATGTTTATAAATAATTTATTTTTAAAGTTGTATTTAAAATAAGAAAATTACGTATTATCAAAAAGAGATAAATACAAAAATTTTAGTGCAGTAAAAGAATTTTTGCTTCGATTATAGCTATTAATACTTTCAAATAGAGAATATTTATAGCATTTTTTATTTTTTAAAATATTTTTCGATTAAATCGTATGAGAAGCGTTGACATAAAGTTATATTTTTGGTAAAATTTTAAATTGGTGGCATGTACTATTTTTTTGGTGTGTACATGCAAGTCAATATAGGTTATAGGGGTGAAAAGAGTGGCTTATACAGTTAAAAAATATGGTGATCACCGTGAAAGACGCAATTATGCAAAAACAAAAAATGCAATTGAACTTGAAAACTTATTAGAGATTCAAAAAAAGTCATATGACTGGTTTATGACAACAGGAATCCAAGAAGTATTTGATGATATTTTCCCAGTAGAGAGTTTTACTGGAAATTTATCGCTAGAATTTGGAGAATACTCTTTTGAATCACCAAGATATTCAATTAAAGGTTGTAAAGAAAGATATGCAACTTATGCAGCACCTTTAAAAGTAGCAGCAAGACTATTTAATGGAGAAACAGGAGAGGTAAAAGAACAAGACATTTATCTTGGAGATAT
>CAYYCR010000145.1:0-3161 GCA_964470385.1 uncultured Muribaculaceae bacterium
AATCTTTGCTCTAGTAATTATTATCTTCCTTTTACTATTATTGTTATTTATAACTATAATATAAAAGAAATCCACCTAACTCTGGCATAGATTTAGGTGGAACCAAAATTTATAGGTAACACTCAACACTGCAATATTGAATGTTCCTTTTTTATTTTATGCAAGTTTCCCCTGCATATTCATAATAACATATCTTAATGTTTTTGTCAAAAAGCTTTTGTGATTTCATTTGAAAATAAAAGTAGTAAAATACTATCAAGCACTTTTGCATAAGCCTATAAACAAAGACTTTTATAGTGAAATTACAATATTTCTCTTTAAAAACAAAAATGATATTAAATAGAAATATTTATTTGCTTAAACAACAATTATGTTTCTATGATACTTATATTTTCTATAAAACTTTATCAGAACAACAATTAAAGCAAAGCATCATCAACAGAAGCATCAACAGAAATATCATTATCTTCTAACGCTTTAAAAGCCATATAAATAGAAAGTAAAGAAACAATAAGAGTTAGAATGGAAGAGAGAATATCCAAATAATCAAAAGTTAGATCTTCTCCTTTTTCTTTGTCTATTTTTAAATGTAAAGCATTAGCTCCTAAAAATAAGAAAACGATAAATAAAATAAAAACTCGATTTAATGCAACATAATCCAAATTTTTTTTCTTAGAAAAGAGAGGCTTTTTATTTTGTTCTAATAGTCTTTGATTATAAAGTAAAAGAAAAGTAGCACAAAAACTCAAAATAGAAAGGATAGTAGCAATTAATTGGATATCAATTACAGTTACCTCATCTACTTTTTGCTTCATTTCTAAGACTTTGTATTTCCTTTAATTCACTAACAGTAACAATTTGATATCCCTGTTTTTTTAACTCTGGAAGAATTAACTTCAATGCTTCTAACGTAGACTTATAAATATCATGCATAAGAACAATTTTGCCGTCTTTAATATCATGTAAAGCTCTTTTCGCAATTGCCTTGCTATTTTTTAACTTCCAATCTAAAGTATCCACATTCCAAAGTACAATTTCCATATCCAGATTCTTTCGTAGTTTATTATTAACTGCCCCATAAGTAGGTCTTAAAAGACGAATATCATAATTCAAAGTATCTTTTACAATACTATTTGTTTTTTCAACTTGCTCTTTTAATTCATTCAAAGACAAACGGGTTAACTGTTTGTGATTATAAGAATGATTGCCAAGCTCATTTCCATGCTCTAACACAAATTGCAAAGTTTCATTATAATTTTTCACCTTATTACCTAAAACAAAGAAAGTAGCATTCGCCTCATATTTTTCTAACAACTCGACAATTTCTTTCGTATATTTACTAGGACCATCATCAAAAGTAAGAGCAATGGTAGGTTTTTCCATGGATAACTTTTTCATTGTAGGATGATACTCAAATGTTTTCGTAGTATGCTCTTTTAACGCAATTGGCACCTTGAAATCAGAATAAGGAAACTCATATTTTATAATTCCACAAGAACTACTTGCAATCTCATAAGGATTAAAATAAAAAATAATAGCCCCCTCCTTAAAAGTAAACTTCAAATCTTTGATTTCTGAAAATCTAGCCTCCAAACTTTCAATCAAAATACAATCTTTATAAGTATTTAATAGTTCTTTTTTTATCGAAGCAAAATTTAAATTTGCAACATCAGATATCGTAAGAAACTTATTTTGATTAGAATCATATACAAAAGTTTTTACCTCAGAAATCGGATGAGCGAGATTAGGGGAACTAACAAAAGTTGTTAAAACAATATTGTGATAGTTATCACCAACTTTCCAATATTCATAATCGATATTTAATTCGGAAGGTAATTTTAAAGAAAGTTCTTTTGGAACTTGTTTGTCAAAAGATTTTTTGGTATCAAAAACATATTCTTCTATCTTCTTATCTAAATTAGTAATACCGGTTACAGGATAATGAATTCCAACAATATCATTTGGGTTTTCTTCGATGATTCCCTTTACTTGAAATTCCCTTTTTGGATTATTACATCCAGTCATAAATAACAGACAAATTACCAGTAATAGAATAAATTTTTTCATACCATTCACCTAATAAAACCATATTCAAAACATAAAAAAAAATACGAAATAAAACATATAAAGAACCATAAAAAAATAAGGAAGAAAGCGAAAAGAAGTTCGCTTCCAAACTTTTACAAAAATACAATATGATTAGTAAATAAAAAAGGTAAAAAAATGAAAAAATAAAAAAACGAAAAATCGAAAAAATGAAAAAAATATAAAAAATAAAAATAGATTGTTTATAATAAAAATGTGAAAAAAGCTTGAAAATAAAAGGAAAAATGCATTTTTCTTAGAAAAAATATAAAAAATAAAAATGATAAAAAATAAGAAAATGTAAAAAAATGTTAAATTGAAAAAATAAAAAATAGAAAACGGTTGAAAAATAAGGGTTTCTCTAAAAAATGAAAAAAAAGTATCGAAAATTAGGAACAATTGTTTGACTTTTATATCAAATTATACTATACTGAGAATGTAGCAAAAATAGAGAAAGGAAATTAAGTTTATGGTAGGAGTAGAAGAACAACTTTTAAACTTAAAGGTTGTCAAAAGAGATGGAAAAAAAGTAGATTTTAATGGGACAAAAATAGCAATGGCTATTAAAAAAGCATTTGACCATTTTATAAATTTAGATGATGAAAGTGATGGAAAAAGTTCCTATACGGAAAAAGATATCAACAAAGTATACATGGCAGTAAGTAAGAGAATCGAAAAAGAATATCATGATGCTGAAAAAATCAAAATTGAAGCAATTCAAGATATGATTGAAGAAGAACTTAAGAAAAAAGGATATCAAGATGTCTATGACCATTTTACAGAATATAGAGAAAGAAGAGCACAATCTAGACAACTATTTAGTGAAGAAAAAAAATTACATAAATTTTTAAAAACCATTGAGGGATTAGGATTAAAATCCGCTCATGAAGAAGATAACAAAAGAGAAAATGCCAATATCGATGGAGATTCTGCAATGGGTACGATGCTTCAATATGGAAGTACTGTTTCCAAAGAATTTGCCAAAGCATATTTAATGAAACGAAAATTTTCAGAAGCTCATGATAATGGGGATATTCATATTCATGATATGGACTTCTTACCAATGGGTACAACAA
>CAYYCR010000146.1:0-3069 GCA_964470385.1 uncultured Muribaculaceae bacterium
CTAAAGCTTTTTTGAACCCCCAGACTATCTGGGGGTTTTCTTGAGCCAAAAAAAGGAACAATTATTTTAAAAATTGTTCCAAGAAAATAGAATTTAGAGTACTGCTATTTTACTACTTATTTGCATTTTAATATTTTTATTCTTGCCATGCAATACACTTTAATATTGCTAATCGAGTAGAAGTAGGAATCTCTTTAATATAAGAGAATCTATCGAATGAGTGATTATCCTTACAATACAAGAGATAATAGTAACTGAAACTTATTAAAAAGCTCTTTTTTTATTGCCTAAATAGTTACAAAATTTTTTTTCTACTTTATAATTTCAATTCCAAGTTCTTGTAATTGTTTTTCTTCTACAGTATTTGGTGCTTCGCTCATCAAATCAGTAGCACTGGCTGTTTTTGGAAAAGCAATCACATCTCTAATATTTTCAGTATTTGATAATAACATGGTAAGTCTATCTAACCCAAAGGCAAGGCCACCATGGGGAGGGGTTCCGTAATGAAAAGCGTCAATAAAAAATCCAAATTTTTCTTGAGCGGATTCTTTCGTAAATCCTAAAGCTTCAAACATTTTTTCTTGTACTTCGCTTCTATGAATACGAATGCTTCCTCCCCCTGCTTCATACCCATTGATAACAATATCATAAGCTTTGGCATAACAAGATTCTGGTTCACTCATCAAACGATCGATATCACTATCATGAGGGGCTGTAAAAGGATGATGACAAGCCATATAACGATTTTCTTCTTCGCTATATTCAAATACTGGGAAATTGATTACCCAAAGTAATTTGTAATCATTTGAATCAATTAAATTTAAGTCATGTCCTAGTTTAGAACGTAACGCACCAAGACTCATCTTTACTATCTTTTTTTTATCAGCTACAATTAATACCAAATCATTGTTTTCTAATTTCAATTTTTGTTTGACATCGACTAATTCTTCTGTAGAAAGAACTTTTATGATACTACCAGATAATTCATTATCTACAAATTTTAAATAAGCAAGACCATTTGCTTTATATGTTTTTACAAATTCAGTAAGTTTATCTAGCTCTTTTCTAGAATATTTGGAAGCACTATCTTTTACAACAATCGCGTTAATGATTCCACCATTTTGAATGACAGATTGAAATACTTTAAATTCTGTATTTTTAAAAATAGAGGTAATATCCTGTAGTGCTAATCCAAAACGTAAGTCTGGTTTGTCACTTCCGTATTTTTCTATGGCTTCGTTATAATCCATTTTTAAAAGAGGTAATTTGATTTCTATTCCTTTTACTTGTTTAAAGATATGAGCAATTAAGCGTTCTGCTAACTCCATAACATCATCTTGGTCTACAAAACTCATTTCTAAATCAATTTGCGTAAATTCTGGTTGACGATCAGCTCTTAAGTCTTCATCTCTAAAACATTTGGCAATTTGAAAATATCTTTCTAAACCTCCAACCATTAAAAGTTGTTTAAATAATTGTGGTGATTGCGGTAAAGCATAAAATTTTCCGTTATTTACTCTCGATGGAACTAAATAGTCTCTAGCACCCTCTGGAGTAGATTTGCAAAGAATAGGGGTTTCTACTTCAATAAAATCTTCTTTTTCAAGGAAATTTCTTGTTGCTGACATAATTTTATGACGTATCATTAATTTTTCTTTTAAAGAATTTCTTCTAAGGTCTAAGTAACGATATTTTAATCTTGTATCTTCTAAAGCGGTTGTATTATCACTAATTTCAAAAGGAAGTTCATTCGCTGTGTTTAATATTTCTACATTCGTTACTTCTAATTCAATATCTCCTGTATCCATATTTGGATTTTTACTTTCTCTTTCTTTAATCGTACCAGTAAGAGCTACTACATATTCATTTTTTAATGTTTCAGCAATTTTATAGCACTCCTGTTCTGGTCTTACCAATGCTTGGATTATGCCACTTCTATCTCTAAGATCTAAAAACAATAATCCTCCTAGGTTTCTTTTTTTGTTAATCCAACCATAAAGGGTAACAACTTTTCCAACATCGGTCATTCGAAAGTCATTATTTTTGTATTGTTTCATTCCTATTCCTCCTCTATTTTTTGATCAAAGAATAAAGTCATTTCTTCTTCTTTGATTTTATATTCTTCTTTGGTCTTATTGTTTTTAATTGTTACCATTTTTTGTTCTTTTTCATCAGTACCAATTAATACAACGTATTTTGAACTCAGACGTTCTGATTGCTTAAAGTTTCCTTTTATGTTACGTGACATTAAATCAATATCGGCCGTAAAACCATTCATTCTTAGGATATTAGTAATATAAATGGCATATTCTTTGGTCTCCTCACCCATTGGTATTACATAAGTATCAAGGGATTGATTTCCTAACAAGTCAATGTTTTCATACTCTAAGGCGGTTAGTAAACGTTCTGTCCCGAGTGCAAAACCAACACCACTCGTTTTAGGTCCACCTAGCATTTCTACTAAAGAATCATATCTACCTCCACCACATAAAACGTTTTGACTTCCAAACTCTGCTACGCTAGCTTCCACTTCAAAGACAGTATGGGTATAATAGTCAAGTCCCCTTACTAAGTTAGGGTCTTCTATATAAGAAATTTGTAAAGCTTCCAAATATTTTTTTACGGTTTCATAATGTTGTTTGCTTTCCTCATTTAAGTAATCTTGCATTTTTGGTGCTTGTTTCATGATTTCTTTTTCATGATCGATTTTACAGTCTAAAATTCTTAACGGATTTTTTCCATACCTACTTTTGCAATCATCACAAAGTGTTTCGATATATGGTTTAAAGTATTCCAACAAAGCATTTCTATATGCTTCTCTTGAGGCTTTATCTCCTAAGCTATTAATATGAACTTTGATTCCTTTTAATCCTAATAATTGGAAAAATTGGACTGGAATACTAATAATTTCAGCATCAGTCATTGGATCACTACTTCCAAATACTTCTACCCCCATTTGATAAAATTCACGGTATCTTCCAGATTGTGGTCGTTCATATCGATACATAGGTCCATAGTACCAACATTTTACGGGTTGGCTTGCTCTTCCATACATTTTATTTTCGATAA
>CAYYCR010000147.1:0-3043 GCA_964470385.1 uncultured Muribaculaceae bacterium
AATATCCTTCTTCAATACTCATTTTGATATTTTCCTTTTCAAATCCTGGTAGGTCAATATCAATTACATATTTGTCTTTCTTTTCTTTAATATCTGTTTTCATCATTTTATTATCACGTCCTGTAAAAAATGGATCATGAAATAAATCTCCCCATAAATCAAAATCATTTCTCTTTGGTATCATCATCATATAAATCAACTTCCTTTCATTATATACTTATTCTTAAATGTATACATATCATATAAAAGATAACCTCTATCTCTTACAATTATTATTATATCACTTTTTTTAGCAAAGTCAATATGAGAGTGCTAAAATTTGAAATAAATTTATAATAGGAGAAATTTTAACAAGATATTCGCTTATTAGTAGTTATCATAAAAGCTACTTCATCAATTAATATATCTAGTACTATTAAACAAAATTTATTAATTGCTTCAACGAAAGATTTCTTCAAAGTATATACAATAAAAAAACTCCATAAACATTAGTTTATAGAGATTGAACGAAAATCATATTCTATTTTTTGGTAAATTACTTTCCTTTATTTATGGTTATTCACAAGCATTTTGTAGCCTACATACCTTGTCTTATACGCGTTTAACAATATCTTAATAATTTTCTTCCTATACTGATTTAATAGTGCTTTGTTAAAGTTCGATGATATGGTTTTGTCATCTTAGTTTTATCTTGACCTAATAACCATATAAAATCATTAATATCCATTCTTGTATATTTTTTATCTGTTTTTTCATATATATAGTTTATTACTTCTAAATCATTTGCTCTTATTTCTATCTCTTGCAAAGAATTTTCTGGCAATGCTATCTTTTGATCAACTTTTTCAGCTAGTGATTGTTCAAATTCTAACATACCATAACACCTCATAACCTGTGGAATTTTATAATCAGCACACCCAATTAAATTGGAATATTCGGTTTTTATACCACATTTTATTTCCATAATATGTAATAAATCTGATGTTAATAATTGTGCTCTTTTGTAAAAATATATTCTTTGGTTACCATACTCAGCCTCATCTTCAAAATAAGGAAAATGACTAACAATGAACTCAAATAATTCACTATCAGTGTGCATATTTTTAATTATTTCATAGAAAGTTTTATCACAATTTTTAAGAAATTCATTCATTTGAACTAAATTCTCATACCTATCATTCAACAACGGTATTTCAACATTTCCCTTTAAAAATTCTTTAAATTCATTAAAACTCATATTAAAGTCATTATTAGCCTTAAATCGATTAATTATCAAATACATTATGGCATAGGAACCATCAAATTTTCCATTTGGTGTATCTATCTCCCACTTTGGATCTCCCCAAAAACAATAATCGCCTATTGTATGGTATATAAGCAAAAAATTAACGATTTCTTCAAAACTCATATCCAAAATTCCAAAAGGATTATCATTTAACCAATGTGTAACTTCAGACTCATTTATCTTTTCTATCATTTCATTAACTCTTTCATAATTTATCTTTACATATTTAGAATTGTTTACAACATATTTATAACTAGAATTTAGTTTATTCATTAGCAACATATATACATCTCCTCTATAAATAATTATATCATAATTTTAACTATATACTTAGTATTCTAAACACTTAGCTTGCTTAATTACATAAAGGGAATACACAATACTTTGTAGTCTATGTATAGTCAACATGTCGCCTACCTATCGTGTTGTTATATTATCTAAAATACTTGACTTTTTTTCATGCATAAGCAAATAAGAATTTTCATAATGTCAAAATCTTACGATTATTTTCTTTTAATCAATTCCTTTTCCTTATTAAACATATATTCCTGTATATGCATTTGATGTCCATAATCATTAACATCATCTATATCTTTCATGTTATTATACATTCTCATGAATACTACATTAAATGGAGCATATGAGCTACCAGAATTACGAAATCGTATTTGTATATAATTTGGTGAGTGAAAATCATCATCATATCCATCTATATGTGGTTGTATGTAAAAATCTAATTTAAATGAGTCTTTATCCTCTTTTATTTTTAAAATATTGGCAACATCATGAGCTGTTTCATCTGAATACCAAGTTATAGTCTTATTATCTTTATTAAATAGTTCATTATAATTGGAATGATTAAATAAGCGATATTTTGCTTCTTTCCTACTTCTTTCTTGTTCTTCAAGATATACTCTCATGTCTTCCTCAGTTTCCATATAAAATGGTATATTATATTCTGAATCAAATATGCTTATATTTTCTATATCTAAAAATAATTTTTCAAATAATTTATATACACCATAATTTTCTTTAGTAATAATAAAACAATTAGATTTTATTTCATTATCTTCATTTTTACATTTATTATAAATTGACCAATATAAATCTCCATTTCCGCCAAAAGTAAATCTAATAAGTTTATCTTCGTCATTAAATGAAATGGTATAACCAAATTGAGTTTTTTCTTTTATAACTTTCATAAACCCCCCTGAATATCTAATAAGATTATATCATACTTCTTTATTATTTTTTCGACAACTTATTTAATTGTGGGATTATCTTATATTATAATTTGATTACTGTTCACTCGCTTAAAATAACTAAAGGATTTTCGAATACTTGGTAGTCAACCTGTAGTCTATGAAACAGATTTTGTTTATAATTTAGAGCTTAATATACAAAAAAGTCCGTAAATACGGGCTTTTTGAAACATTGAAATATGTATATTTTAACGTTTTGAAAATTGTGGTGCACGACGTGCTGCTTTTAAACCTGGCTTTTTTCTTTCTTTTGCTCTTGAATCTCTTCTAATAAATCCAGCTCTTTTTAATTTTTTTCGGTAGCTTTCTTCACTACCTTCATTTGGAGCATCATATTCTAATAATGCTCTAGCAATTCCTAAACGAATTGCTCCTGTTGCACCAGTGAATCCTCCACCACTTACTTTTACTTCGATATCAAATGTATTTTCATTGTTAGTAGCAACTAATGGTTGTTTTAAATCCATAACATTAGTTTCATATGGAAAGAATTCTC
>CAYYCR010000148.1:0-2778 GCA_964470385.1 uncultured Muribaculaceae bacterium
TCTTCATTTCTATGGTCATATTTTTTGACAATGTGTGCCACTAATCTAAGGTTATGTTCAATGAGTTTATTTCTCGCGGTTTCATCTCCAAGTTTTGCTTTTTCTACACATTCATCTTCCTCTTCTTTTGATAACGGATCTGGAAAAACATTATTCGAATAAGCAGCTGTGAATAAGTGTAATTCTTTTAATAATTTTTTTAAAAAATCTAACATCTAATCACTCCTAATTTCAGTATATGGAATGGCGTTTTTAATTATGCTATTATGATAAATAGGCGAATATGATCCATTTGAAGTAGTTATTTTGAAAACTGTATTAAAGAGTGCTACTAACAATAATTAAAATTTTGTGTTATATTAATTAAGTAATGAAATAGAGGAATGTCTTATGAAAATAAATGAAGAGGTGTTAAGTTAGAATTGATCTTTCTAAATGAGGCAGATAGTAATGTATCACTTGCTTATCATCTTGGAATGATTCATTCTTTTCAAGATGAGGATGGGTTCTTAGGATAAATAGCAACATACTTTCAGAAATACTTATAAAATAAGGATTTTACTAATTTTGGTAAGTCTTTTATTTTGCCATAATTTAATAATTTTTAAGTAAAAATGCTGACATTTTTAGGATAAGCGATATAATTTTTATTGGGTGGTGCTCACATGATTTATATTACTGGGATAAACATGCTGATTTGAAAGAAGTCTTTTACTTCTGTGATGCCAATAAAACAACTCTAGATGATATTTTAATTGTTTTAAAAGATGCAGGAATCAATTATTATGCGAGTGAATTAGATTATATGTTAAAAGATAGGTTATTAGAGTGTCCAATAACTTTTTTCTGTATACATGGTAATCATGAAGAAAGACCAGAAAATATAAAATCATATAAAACAAAAAAATTTCATAATGGAATTGTATATTATGAAGAATGTTATCCAAATATATTATTTGCCAAAGATGGTGAAATATATCATTTTAATAATCATAAAGTTCTTGTAATAGGTGGGGCTTACAGTGTTGATAAATATTTTAGATTAGCACGAGGATATAATTGGTATGAAAGTGAACAACCAAGTGAAAAAACAAAGAATAAGATAAAGAGAGTATTAAAGGATTTAGATAATAAAATTGATATTATTTTATCTCATACATGTCCTTATAAATACTTACCAAGAGAAATGTTTTTAGAAAGAATAGATCAATCTACAGTAGATAATTCAACTGAATATTTTTTAGATAAAATAGAAGAGACTACAGATTATAATTTGTGGTACTGTGGCCATTACAATACTGATAAAAAGATTGATAAACTAATATTTATGTTCCATAAAATTGAAGAGTTTCAATAATTGCATTTATAAAAACGAAAAAGTGAAGAAATATAGGAAAAATATGATAAAATAATGGCGGTGATTTAAATGAATTTTGACGCAGAATTAACTTTACTTTCTGAGCAGGAAGTTTGGGGAGCTAAGGGTGGTAGACAATTAGAGGTTTTAGAAAAATATGGAACTAAGTCTGCTATTACAGATTTAGTAATATTAACAGGTGGATCTTGTGGTACTTATATGGCACCAGATGACAATAGTTTAAAAGGAAGAACGGGATGTATTTATACTAGATCTTGTGTTAGTGATATGGTTTGCTGTGTGTATTCGTTTGGTTCTAGGTGTTTCGAAGAAAGACATCAACGCTTTGTTGCAGTTCGCCCAGTTTTGCGATCATCTTCCATTTTCTCTCAAATCTCCCCGAACAGAGTGAGTGGATACAATGGAACAGAAGAAGTTGAATATGGTGAATATCCTCAATACGCACCTGAGTTGGATGTTCAAAGAAGATTGGAAAATGAATATGAAAATGGAAATTTACGACAAACAGGTAGAAATTATACTTTTGATAAAACAGAATTTGATGATTATAAGCAATCTTTTCAACCAGTAACATACGAAGAATATGAATATAATGGAAAAAAATACATTCGTGTAAGAGCTAATTCCAAATATAAAAAAGATGGTTTTAAATTGTCAAATGGAGAATCATACAGAAATGGAGATTATGTTTGGGTAGAAGTATCACCTGTAAAATGGTTAATTGATGATAGAACTCATACTTTAGTATCGAAAAGGGGATTATTAGCAGGAATAAAATTTCATGCTGGTGATAAAATTTATAATGGTGATTTTGGGACATCTGATATGAAAAAATATCTTGATAAATGTATGCTAAGAGATTTAACGCAGGACTTAACTTTCACTCGTGCCTGTGATGTGACACCAGAAGAAAAGAAAGAATACGAAGAAGAACAAAAAAGAGCTTTTAAAAGAAGAAACCCTTACGGATTAAATTTTGGAAAAGTAAGCGAAGAAGAAATCATTAAAGGTGCAATAGAAAGTGGTGTAGCAGTATTTTTACATGGCCAATCTAGTGAAGGTAAGAGTGCAAGGGTAAAACAAATAGATCCAACTTGTGAAATAATTTATCTTCGTAATGCAACACCAGAAAGTTTGAATGGTAAAAGTGTTTACAACGGGGCAACAGGAGAAATGATCGATGTTCCTCCAACTTGGCTAAAAAAGCTACAAGAAAAATGTGAAAAAGAACCAGATAGATACCATATTGTATTTCTAGATGAAATAACAAATGCTCTTCCTAGTATTCAAGGTATTGCATTTAATATAGTCTTAGATAGAGAAGTGAATGGTATTTGGAAATTACCAGATAATGCTAGAATTGTTGCAGCAGGAAATGATATGAAAGATTCACTAGCTGC
>CAYYCR010000149.1:0-2716 GCA_964470385.1 uncultured Muribaculaceae bacterium
AATAATAATAATGATGATGATTACATTATATTTAATCAATCATTTAAGAACAAATATTAAAAAAACTAGAAATTATATTCTATTATAATAGCATTTATACAAAGTATTCATACCTTTAATTTTTGTTCTAAATTAATATCAATATTTCTATTAAAAGTAATCCATTAATTATTGCAAGTATCAATATTACATTAGTATTGCAATTAATTGTTACAAAAATTCCTATATTTAGTAATATTTTTAAAATACAGTTATTTGATTTTCCATATTTCTTTTATTACTAGTTATAGAATTATTTAAATTTGTGAAAAAAGCAAAAGTAAGGAGTTTATTTATGTACTATTTTATTTATTATTTTTCACTTTTCATGATCTATTCCTTTGGTGGTTGGGTGATTGAAATGTTTGTAGTAGGATTTGTGGAAAAAAAAATCGTCAATCGTGGTTTTCTTCTTGGTCCCTATCTACCTGTTTATGGAAGTGCTGGAATCATGATGACCGCGATTTTACATTTATTTATAAATAATCCATTTCTATTATTTATCAATGCCATTTTAATTGGCTCTACTATTGAATATATTACAGGTTATGGAATGGAAAAAATTTTTAAGGCAAAATGGTGGGATTATTCTGATCAACCTTTTAATTTAAATGGAAGAATTTGTCTAACGAACTCCATACTATTTGGACTTCTTGGAACTATATTAATTTACTTTATTAATCCATTTTTATATTTTTGCTTAGATTCTATTCCAATTTCATTATTGTATTTTATTGCTGGAATATTGTTATCATTATTTATTATTGATTGCATTTTATCATTTAATGTTGTAAAACAATTAAAGTTAACTGCTGCTGCTTTAAAAAAAGATTATTCTGATGAAATGTCTCACAAAGTTAGAGAAGCATTATCTACTAAAGGCTGGACATTTAAAAGAATTTTAAATGCTTTTCCTGACTTAACATTTATCAATATGAAAGAATTTAAAAAAATAATTACCAAACAAGCAAAATTATTAAAAGAAAAAACAAGAAAGTTAGCTAAACTAAATAAGAAAAAAGAAAAAATTAGACGGAAAGAAGAACAATTAAAGAAAAAATAATGGAAACAAAAAGGTATCATTTTATAATAATGTTACCTTTTTATTTATAATTATTTTGAATACTTTGTATAGTAGTATAGATAAAAGTGTAAAGATTTATTAAATTCAAATTCCCTATTTAAAGCAATCGTTCTGGTTCCAGTTGTATCATGATAATATTTGATTGTGTTTCCGTCTTTATAATAAATATAGTCATGCAAGTATTCAATGTTATCAATATCTGATGTCGTTAACAAATATGTTTTTATTTCTGGATTTTGAATATTAGAACGGTATACTTCATATTTATTGTTTACCTTTTTATAGTAGTAATAGTAACCAGATAATTCATTCGCTATCTTATCAATTCTTACATAATCTTCTGATGGTTCCATAGTATAATAATTAAAATACAAGTCAGAAGTAAATGCTTCTATTGCTTTTTTCTCTTCCCATTTCCCTAAATTATAATATTTAATTCCTGTTTGCTCATTTCCAACTTCTACAATACTTTCTGCCTCTGCATCAATCTTATATTGTTTTTTGGTACTTCGATCAAATAAATAAATAGCATTTTCAACAGTACCTTGAATATAAGAATCAAAAGAAATTGGAGAATGATATTTGATTGTTTTTATTTCATTATAAACCATATCGACTAAATGAAAAGTAGAAAAGTCATGTTTCTTATTATAATCTGCAACAATATAAAATCTTCCTGCTCTTGCATCTAGTGTTTTTTCATAATAATCATTTGAAAAAATAGGAATATCATATAAGCTTTTTCCCTCTAGATGCGTATTCATTAAATAAATTCCATAGTAATTATCAGCTCCAACATAATGATTTTTTACTAAATTATTTGGATAAACTACAATCGGATTTATATGATCTTTTTCATCAGTTATCATTTTGACCGTATTATCAATCCAATTGGTAGCATCATATTCTTCAATTTTCAATGATTTAACAAATTGATCTAATTCCTCTGACTTTCCCTTTAGATCATGATAATTATAGATAATACTATTATTTTCACATAAAATATCAGTTACTACTTGCTCATGTTTAAAAATTGGGTAAAAACATTCATAATTATCAGTCTTAAAATATTTTATATTTTTTACAACATGATCTTCTTTTTTAAATGTTTGATATGTTTGAAGAAAGAAATCTTTATTATTGATAGTAAATGTAAAATAGTAGTTATCAGTTTCATTTTTATGATTAAAAGTTGCTACTTCCTTAATTTTTACTAAGTAGTCATTTCCTTTTATTTCATAGTTTACTGTATGCCCTTTTCCAAAATAGCGAAATGCCATTTGTATAAGTACATAAAATAGACATAATATTAATAACATTTTTATGAGTCTCTTCATTATTATCACCTGTATCCTATATATAAATTATATATAATTATAGCAATTTTTTCAATAGGTTTCAGGTGTATTTTTTTAAGAGTCGTTAAAAGTGCTATCGAGAATTTGTTTAATAAAATAAGATACAATTGAAAGAAAATAAAAATGACCAAATCAATAAGCAAAAAATAGAACATCTTAATGTCAAAATTATTTTTAAACATACAGGATTATCATTAGAAGAAATAGAAAAACTATAACCACAAAAATAGTTTTT
>CAYYCR010000150.1:0-2654 GCA_964470385.1 uncultured Muribaculaceae bacterium
ATTGTCTTTTTTGAAAAAAGTTGTATTATCAGGTAATGTGTAAAGTACAAAAAAAATGGTGCCTATGATGATTGTAAAAAAGATGAGATTATAGTGAAATGGAAAAAAGAATAAGAGTAGAAAAAATGTTGGTGTTAATAAAAAGTAACCAGGGAAAACATGTTAATTTCAGTATGGTGGACCCACACCAGTGGAACCTGTCCAGTCCTATATCTAGAGTCTAATGTAAAAATAAGATCAGGAAAAGGAACAGAACAAGAACCATATCATCTATCGAAGTAAGTATTGTTACCTAAGAAGTATTCTTTTTCTAACCTAATATATTCCTGGTTTTCATAGTAGTTATTGGTAATTTATAAAAAAAGTAAAAAGCTCTTTTTTTTTCTGACAATTCATGTTATACTTATTATAATAAGAGTAGGAGTGGTAAGTGTGAGTCATGTAATATCATTGAATGAAAAAAAAGTAAAAGTTATTGCTTATTTTATGTTTGAATCAACACGAAACTATTATTTGATTTATTGCGAACCTAAGAGTAAAAATGAAATTTATATTGGACAGGTTATACAAGAAAATGAAAAAAATAATGTAGTTGGAATCGATAGAACTTCTTCATTCATTATAAAAAAATTGATAAAAGATTTAACAGAGAAGAATTTAGATACAATAAGATGTTATCGATATCTTAATAAAATAACCGAATTAAAAGATAATTTTATTTTTAGAAGTAGTCAGAAAGTTTATTTAGAAAAGGAACAAAAGAAAAATTTAGAGGAATTTATTGAAGAGATTAATAAAAATAATGAAGATATATTGGCCAAAGCCACACAGGAATACTATATCCAATTAGTAGAGCAAAGAGCGAAAGATAGAAAAACAGTTTGCATTTTACTTGGAGTTATTATTTTTATTGTTTTTGTAATTGTAAAAATGATTCTAGATTTTATGTAAGAAGTAACATTTACTTCTTTTTTTTAAAATGTTATAATAGCACTATGAGGTGAGGAACAATGAGTATTAAAATAGATCGTATTGGAAGTCAATTGGTAAAAGAAATCAGTTATATTTTAGCTACAGAAATAAAAGACCAAGACATTAAATTTGTAACAGTAACCGATGTAAAAGTAACCAATGACTTGAGTTATGCAAAAGTCTACGTGACCATATTAGATGAAGAAAAAAGGAAAGAAACAATGGATGCCTTAAAAAATGCAAGTGGATTTATTAGAAAGACCTTAGCAGATAGAATTGAAATTAGACATATTCCTGAATTAGAATTTATTTACGATGAATCAATTGCATATGGAAATAAAATTGAACATATTATAGAAAAAATACACGAAGAAGATAAAAAGGATATTGACACAAATTTATGATTATGTTAGATTATTAATAGTTCATGATGAACTTTGAAGCATAGAATATTTTTGGAAAACAGAAAACTTATGGAGATGAAAATAAGTCAGAAAAAATATTTGAAATTACACAAAGGGAATGAAATCGTATTTCTGCGTTAAAGAAGAAAGTGCATAATCAAGTATTATGAAATAAGGTGGTACCACGAATTTTGTTCGTCCTTATATCATAATACTTTTTTTAGGAGGAAAATTATATGAATAGTTATATTGATTATACGAACGTGAAAGCCTATGCAACAAAAGAAGATAT
The DNA here is from genome assembly GCA_964470385.1 of uncultured Muribaculaceae bacterium. GTDB lineage: Bacteria > Bacillota_I > Bacilli_A > RF39 > UBA660 > MGBC102946. The sequence continues at coordinate 1,669 of CAYYCR010000150.1, forward strand.
TAAAAAATTATGTGAAGAAGCAAAAGAAAATCATTTTGCAACTGTTTGCGTGAATCCCTGTTATGTGGAACTTGCAGCATCATTATTAAAAGATAGTACAGTACTAGTTAGCACGGTAATAGGATTCCCACTTGGAGCAAGTACCACAATGACAAAATCTTATGAAGCAATTTCTGCCATTGAAGCAGGAGCTGATGAAATAGATATGGTCATTAATATAGGGGCCTTAAAAGATAAAGATTATGAATATGTCAAAAATGAAATCGAAGAAATCAGAGATAGCATTGATGGTCATACATTGAAAGTAATTATTGAAACCTGTTATTTAACAGAAGAAGAAATTATTAAAATGACAGAAATTTGTAATCAAACATTTGTCCATTTTATTAAAACCTCAACAGGATTTGGACCAAGAGGTGCTAGCATAGAAGATGTCGAATTGATTAACAAATATAAAAATGATGTGTTAGAAATCAAAGCAAGTGGAGGAATTGATACATATAAGAAAGCTAGTGCTTATATTGAAAAAGGAGTTACTAGAATAGGAACTAGTCATGGAGTAGAAATCATGAAAGGAGAATTAGAATGACATTATTTGAAGAATTAAAATGGAGAGGATTAATCGATAATATCACAGACCCAGAATTAGAAGAAAAAATAAATCAAGGAGGATTGACTTTTTATATCGGAACCGATCCCACAGGTGACAGTTTACATATTGGTCATTATTCTACTTTTTCCATGGCATTTCGCTTAAAAAAAGCAGGTCATCATCCTATTCTTTTAGTAGGTGGTGGGACAGGACTTATTGGTGATCCAAAACCAAGTGCCGAAAGACCAATGATAACCAAAGAACAATTGGACTACAATTATCAAAAACTTAGAAAACAAGTAGAAGAAATATTTGGATTCGAAGTTGTCAATAATTATGATTGGCTAGGAAAAATTAACTTTATAGATTACTTAAGAGATTATGGAAAATATTT
>CAYYCR010000151.1:0-2589 GCA_964470385.1 uncultured Muribaculaceae bacterium
CATTTTTTAAGTTGTTTTCTCTAGCTCCTTTTACAATAATTTTATCCATGATTACTCCCTCTTCTCTTTTGATATGCATCCTTATCTCCTTTTTGATAGTATGCAATCGTTTTTAATACATTAGGTTCGTTTTGATATTTTTTTTGAAATTGCTCTATTTCACTTTCTCTAAGTCGAAATAATGATAAAAAACGTATTACTTTATTCCTATCTAAAGAAAGCCCTTTTTGTATTATTTCTTTGTGTGTCAATTGTTTTAGAATTTTTAAAGTAGATACTGCAAACATATCATAATATCCATAATACTCATCATAATAAGGCATTATTTCACCGCTACCACATACCTCACAAATACTCACCTTTTCATTCATAGCATCAAAATATCGCAATGTATCTTCCATATTACGACACATATGAAAACCATTGCCATGATTTCCAAATTTAATTATTCCACTTGCAAAATAAATTTTGCCAACTTGAAATGAAACTCCATAACGATTTGTTAAATTTTCATGAAAGCATTTGTATCCAATAATATCCATAAATTTCACCTGTATGCTATTATAACACACTTTTTCCCTTTTGCTTTTTCCTTTTTGTTCCAAGCATGATAAACATTTTCTATTATAATCATAATTTTTCAAAATGTAAATAGAAAAACGAAAATTTGTTCAGTTTTAATTGGAGAAAAATTTTTTTCTGATTTCATTCTTTTATAAAATGATAGGCAATATTTGATACTTCAAAAAAAATGATAAAGCAATCAATTTTTACATCTTTAAAATCATAAACCAACACATATCCCTTATTTAAATTCACTTTTTTGTTTTCCATTTTCATTCCTCCTAATTTTTTTATTAAAGGATGTGTACACTTTTCCTTGAACAATTAAATTATATGACGAGAAAAAATAAAAAGGAAGTATGCACTTTTTGGTTAGATACTTACCTTTTGGTATAAATTTAATTAAAATAAGGATTTACTCATGGAAAAAATTTTTTAACTGATTGACAAAACCTAATATAGCACTTCCTTTGCATTTTCTTTTCTTAGGTGAAACATTTTTTAATCACTCTCTTAGACAATATCATTTTATTTTGTGATAAATTATAAATTGCATAAACTCCCCATATAAAACAAAAGTACGTCTAAACACAAAATATAATGCTCATCATTCAATATACAATAGCGACTATCATTACTATTATCTAGCTTGTTATCTTTTTTATATGGTTCATTTTCCGAGAAAATTGTAATATCTATATCTTATGAAAATTCACCGTTTTTTCTTTCATTGATATTTTTCCAACTTCATATCCATATTCTTTCGCTTCTTTCTTATAATTTAAAAACGAATGATCAATATGAAAGCTTAAAATATTTTTGATTTCTTCATAAGATAATTGATAACTTTCCTTATTGTTTTCTTTTAAATATTTCCATAGTGGTTCATATTTGCTCATTTCAAGCACCTCTTTTATTGCAATTTAATCTTCCATTTTCATAATAATGTCGTATGCAGTAGAGCATTCTTTTTTTGATAATTTGGTTTCATTAACAAGGTATTCTATTGCTTCATCTTTATTAGAAAAATCTTTTAATATATTTTTTGCTTTTTTAAATGTTTCAATCACTTTTTTAACTTCATTATTCATAATTTCATCCCACTTTCACATTGTAATTTATTAGATAGTAATTTGATAAAACTATCTATAAGTAAAAATAGAAATTAAGTCAACTATTATATTCCAAGTTTTAGGAAAGTATTGTAATATAATATTTTTTATTTCTGAATTTGTAACCTCATTTTGTAATAATTCAATACTTCCCTTTACATGATTCCCAATAGCAATATACCCATAGGCATAATCACCTGATGCTACATATTTCGCTAGGGCAAATCCACCTATTGAATAAAGTCCAATAGATATTCCTCCGATTGAAAATAATCCAATTGCTATTCCACCAATAGCAATGCTACCAATAGATAGGCCTGCTATTGAAAGAAGTAACCCAAAAGCAAATGCTCCTAATGATATAAGACCGATACTGGCAGCTCCTAAAGTAAATAAACCAATTGAAATGCCACCTAATGCAACAATCCCTTTTGCAATATTTCCAATAGCAATAATTCCTTTTGCTGTCCTAATTTCTCGACCTAATCCAACATTGATATGAACGAACGGAAGTCCCTTAATTTTTATTTTACTAACATATTCATAACCTCTACTAGAATTATCATTATGTATATATTCTACATTATTAACTAATTGATCCAAACTGACATTAAATATTTTAGATAACTCTTTTGCTTGTTTTATATCAGGACTAGATTCTTCCAGTTCCCAATTACTTATCGTCTGTCTTGTAACTCCAACTTTTTCGGCTAATTGTTCTTGTGAAAGAGCCTGTTTTTTTCTTAACTTTAAAATATTTTTACCAATATTCATATAATCATTCCTTTCACTAAAACATTTTACTTTTTCATTCCTATTTAATCCACCAAATTTCTTTTGAAGTTATGCAAATATTTTTAACATTTCGGTAAATTGTTGTTTGAATTATAATTCAATCAAACTGTTTTCAAAA
>CAYYCR010000152.1:0-2579 GCA_964470385.1 uncultured Muribaculaceae bacterium
GTTATGACATTTTCCTTTGTTTTTTATTCAATGACATTTTCTAAAAACAATTACAATTTTATCTAAAACATATTGAAAAAAATGAATTGTTTCAGTATAATAATAAGTAGAGAATAAAAAGGAGGATTTTTTACTATGCAAAAAATAGCAGCACTTAATCAAGCAAACCAAGCCTTAGAGATAGAAATTGTCCGTTATTTTAAAAAAGATGAAAAAAAATATTTAATTTTTACACTACAAGAAAAAGATGAACAAGGGTATATCAAGGTTTATGTTTCAAAGGTTTTAGGCTTAAATGGGACATTAGCAGCTTATGATATTATTGACGAGACAGAATGGGCAAGTGTCAAAGATTTAATCAAAAGAATTATTAAGGCAAATCGTGAAGGAGGAACTCTAGAAATAGAGGATTTATCTATTGATCGATTGGCAAATATTAAAATTAATGGTCAACAGGTTTTCAAATTGATAGGCAATTTAATAGAACTTTTGGGAAGTAATATTAATGCAGTAGCTGATGTGGAAGATCAGGTACTTGATCCAATACCAAAAGAAACAACACCTACGAATGGAGTTAATAATAATCCAGGCCCAACAGTGATGCCTGGAACAAATATGCCACCAGTAGAAGAAGTAGCACCAAAAGTACCAGTAGCTCCAGAACAAACAAACGAATATTTAAAAATGTATCAAGAATTGTTTGATCGTTATCAGCTATTAATCGAAGAGAATACAAAATTAAAAACACAACTTTCAAGTATAAAAGCAATTGTGAATGAATAGATGAAAATCTATTTTTTTCGTTTACAATTTCTATTTTTATTTGAAATTGCATAAAGTTTTATTGAGGTGGATTAGATGAAAAATGCGATTCAGTATTATTATCAGTTATATCCAGAGAATATTCACCAAAGTAATGGTTCTTATCAATTTCAAATCAATGAAGTACATTACTGTCTAACCCCTTATAACCGATCATTTGAGGAATTACAAGAATTATATAAAATTAGTATTCAATTGTTAGAAAGAGGCGTTTATTGTCATCAATTTGTTTTAAATGGTCAACAAAAGGTAATAACAATCATTAATCAAATTCCATATGTATTACTTAGAATATTTATTGACGGAGATCAAAAGGTAACGATTGATGATATTATGTTTTTTTCTAATTTAATTACTAGCGATACAGAAAATAGTCTGCTTAGACGAAACAATTGGAAACAATTGTGGATGGAAAAAAATGATTATTTTGAGTATCAAGTGAGTCAATTTGGTAAAAGTTATCCAAAAATTAGAGATAGTTTTAGTTATTTTATTGGGCTTTCAGAAATAGGAATCTCTCTTTTGAATGAAACAAAAACGGAATTTCCATTAGTAATTAGTCATAGACGTATTTGTAGTAATGATACATTGTTTGATTTATATAATCCTTTAAATTTTGTATTAGATTATAAAGAACGTGATATGATAGAATTTTGGAAAGAAGAAATTTTTAAAGAATCGTTTTCTATTGATGAATTTATAATCTTTATTCGTTCTCTTGCATTAAAAGAAGATTCTTGGCTTTTATTATTAGCACGTGCATTTTATCCAACCTTTTATTTTGATCGATACGAGCGAATCATTGATAATCATTTTGAAGAGGCAATATTAGATGACTTATTAGGAAAAATTGAAATATACGAACAATTTTTATCAGTTCTTTATATGGAAGTACGTACAAAAAAAATGTTACCAGATATGTTATGGTTAACAAAAAACATAGGATAATTCCTATGCCTCTTTTACATTAATCACTTCAATTACTTCTGGTACTTCTTCTTTGATGGTAGCCTCAATTCCCTCTTTTAATGTTAAATCTAACATTTGACATTGGGAACAAGCACCAGTCATTTTAATATAAACAATATTATTTTCATATTTTACAAATTCAATATTTCCTCCATCACTTATTAAAAATGGCCTTAAACGATTAATAATTTCAATAATTTTTTTCTCATTTTCTTTCATATTTTCCCTCCACTTTTATATTATATCTAAAATTCTTTTATTTAGTAAAGGATTTTCTTTAAAAATGTGTTATAATTAATTTAGAGGGGATTCTATGACAAAGTATCGGAAAGGACGTGTTGTTCGTGGAACGGTAACAGGAATTGAAAGTTATGGAATTTTTGTATCGTTTGATGAATATTATAGTGGATTAATTCATATTTCAGAAATTTCACATGGATTTGTAAAAGACATTAATAATTTTGTAAAAATTGGAGAGACTATTTATGTGGAAATTCTTGATGTAGATGAATCCTCATGTCATTTAAAATTAAGTATTAAGAATATTGTTTATAAAATAAAAAATAAACAAGCGAAAAAAAGAATCATTGAAACAAAGCATGGTTTTCGGACTCTTGCTTATAAACTACCAATTTGGATAGATCAAAGTTTAAAGAAAATTTCAGAATAGTGAAAAAAATAGAATTTTTGTATTGACAAAATGTTATTTTACTGATATAGTTAGATATGTCCAAGTGTCTGGGCGATTAGCTCAGTTGGTTAGAGCACCTGCCTTACAAGCAGGGGGT
>CAYYCR010000153.1:0-2552 GCA_964470385.1 uncultured Muribaculaceae bacterium
ATCTTGGCTTTATGATATTGATTTTGAGCTATTAAAAAAACAGGATATTGATAAAATTGTTTGTGTCGGGATTCATCGTTATGATATTGCAACTAGAATGAAATATGCCGGAATTTTAGAAAAGAAAATTGTTGTTTTCGACGATTTAGAAGAGGCTACGAATGATATAAAGCTTCATTCTAAAGGAAATATTTATGCGATTTTAAATTTTGATTATGTTGCTCCTTTTAATCGCTATATGGAGGGGGATAAATAATGACGATTACTATTGCACATCTTTATTATGATTTATTAAATTTATATGGAGAAAGTGGAAATGTAAAAGCCTTAAAGTATCAGTTAGAAAATCAAGGTGTAAACGTGAAAATCAAGTTTTTGACACTTGGGGATTCTTTCGATTTTACCGAATATGATTTTGTTTATATGGGAGCTGGTACAGAGGAAAATCAAAGACTTGCTTTGAAACATTTCATGAAATATAAAGAAAAGGTAAAAAAGGCAATTCTTGATGGAACATTCTTTTTAGTCACTGGAAATTCGTTAGAATTATTTGGAAAATGTATTATTGATAAGCATGAAAAAAGAATTAAAACAGTACATGCTTTTGAGTTTTATACCAAACAGGAAAATTTTAGAATGGTTGATGAGGCTTTAGTAAAGGCAAAGTTTATGAAACCTTATATTCTGGGGTTTCAAAACCAGGGCAGTGTGATTAAAAGTAATGAGAATATTATGTTTGAGGTCATTAAAGGAATTGGTAGTTTTCCAAATAGTAAAATTGAGGGTGTCCATAAAAATCACTTTTATGGTACTTACTTGATTGGTCCTATTTTAGTAAGAAACCCTGAGTTATTAAAATATATGGTGAAAGAATTAATCACTAGTAAAAAAGAAGATTTTAAGTTTAAACGTTTTAATTTAACACTAGAGAATAAAGCTTATCAAGAGTTTATGAAAAATTATTATAAAGAATATATGGAGAATTAAAAGGGAGGAAATTTATGAAATTTTTAAACGCAGTATATTATAAATTAAATTTATCAAATGCAGTTAGCTTTGAAGTTAGTTCTGGCTCTAAAGGAAAAAGGAAAATGGAGGTTAGAATATCCAATAAAAATTTAAAAACAATCTTTCTTACTTATTTGCTTTTTTCCTTTGTCATGATTTTTTTTATCTGCCTCATATATCTTGTGCCTAATTTTTCAAGCTTTCAAATTTTTCATCAAAATATTTCTAATCTTACAAATAAAGAAGATTTTTCCGATCTTTTCGTTCATAGTAAACAGCCTTTTCTACTAAATTCTAAAGAAACCATTTTTATAGCTATCATTATATTTATAATATGTACTGCTTATGGATTAATCAAAAGGGCTATTATATTGAAAACAAAAGAATCAAAACCTAAAAACATTAATATTTATAATAGAGAATTACCTGACAATTTAACTCCTGCACATGCTAGGTTATTAATTTATGATGGACTGATAGATTCAGAAACACTAGCTTCCACGGTATTAGATTTAATTGATAGAGGCTATTTAAACTTAGAAATCGATCATAGAGAAGATTTGTTTACTAAAAATATTTTCATTTCTAAAACTAATAAGTCACAGGAAGAGTTATTTGAATACGAAAAATATTTAATAAACTGGTTTTTTGATACTGATAAAATTTCCAGTTATGATTTACACAAAAAATTGAATGACGCTAGTACCAATTCTAGTGAAAAATTTTGTATTTTTCAAGGACTAGTTCTTTTATCATTTCCATTAAATAAATATTATAAAAAATTCTATAATAAAACCAAAAGAATCATTTATACACTTTGTTTTATTTCTTTTTTCATTTTTGCTTTTACTTTATTCTTTATTAAAAACAAAGTTTTATTTGAAATTAGTATCTTTTTACCCCTATTTGGTTTAGCCAATTGGTTACTAGCCTCTCCGACTTATTTATTGAATGATGTAGGAGTTGAAACAAAAGATAGTTACTTAGATTTGAAAAAGTTTCTAATAGACTTTTCATTAATCAGTGAAAAATCTAGTGAAATGATTATTTTATGGAATTACTATTTATCATATTCTGTTGCCCTTGGAATTGATGGCAAAGCAAGTAATGAAATAAAGGCTTTCTTTGGAAATAATATATTTAATGTAAATAATCAAAATTCCAATAATGATGAAGAGATACAGAAACTAATTGACAATATACCCATGGAAATAAAGTGTTCAGAAACTTTATATTTTAATAGAACAAATTAATTTTCAATTATAGTCTAAAATATAGTAACCTTAAAAGTAAAAAACTTCAAAAAAAGTGAAGTTTTTTTTCTACCCTTTAAATATCTTTCATCGAAAATAATCTTTCACTAATTATCATAAGAAATTTTAAATAAAAAAGTTTATCAAGAGTTTATGAAGAAGCTACAAAATAGCCTTTTTTTATTAAAATTTAGCATTTTAAAAATTTTTTTCTTAAAAAGCAAGGTCATGAGAACACTTTTGTCGAATAATATTGGTGAGAAGATATTTCTACATAATGATATTGACAGA
>CAYYCR010000154.1:0-2525 GCA_964470385.1 uncultured Muribaculaceae bacterium
TAAAGATATTATTATTTCTGCTTCTCCGGAATTTTTGCTGAAAGTTCCATGTCAAAAGTTAAATGTTCCTTTAATTGGTTCTGATGTTGATATTAAAACGGGAAAATTTTTAAAAGAAAATTGTCATGGACAAGAAAAAGTTAGAAGATTAAAAGAACAGTACCCAAATGTTGAAATTGAAGAAATGTATACAGATAGTTTGGTTGATTTACCTATGATTGAGTTTTCTAAAAATGGGTTTATTGTTGATAAAAATAAAATTACTCCTTACCAAAAAAAGGCATAAAAATGTCTTTTTTGATTGATTATTTTTCCCTTGAAATTAACATATATTATATAGTATTTACGAATTTGACACATAATCAAAAGTATGTTAGAATGTTGAAATGTAAATTGAAATGGCACATTATTCTAGTCAATTTCGTTTATTATGAAGGTGGCCCTAAAAAGTCACTAAAGAGCATATCTGTGAAACTTCTGGTGCTTGCTTCTTACGCCCAGTTTGGGGTGAGTGCTGGGAGGTATAGATGTTTGGGCAACTGTAATGGCATACAGAACAACCGACCCACCATCTTGGAGACCTAATCTTGTTATTTCCCTATACACGAAAGTTGATGGAGAAGTGACGAATTAGGATTAAACCTACTATGTGATGATAAGTTACGAGTAGTGTAGCTTGTCCTGAGTGAGTATTTGGGGATTATTGAACGACTTTTATTTGATTGGCCAACCAAATAAAAGAATTGCAATATGAAACAATACTTGCAAAAAGGAACTAATAATAAACAGAGTTGTCGAGGAAATCTCCTAGAGTGTCTATTTATATAGGATTGCAGTGCGTACTCAGTGGCAATCAAGTCATATATTCGGTGACGATATATTTACTTCTGTAATGGGGAACCCCTTTTCTGGTAACGGAAGAGTTTGAAGTAAGGGAAATCCTACTTGACCTAAGACGTAAAGTTTACTATATAAATAGCCATTTTTTTTGTATGAATTTTGAGGTGTACGATGGGAAGATATATTGATGAACTTAACAAGAATAAAAAATTAAAAAAAGAAAAAAAATTAGTTGATTATAAATGGATTTTTAAAATTTCAACGATTGCTTTTACACTATCTATTGTTTTTTCACTTTTATCAGAAACGGTAATGCCTAAAGTAAATATTTGGTTTGGAATCATTATTTTAATCTTATTTATTGGACTTGGTATTTTATTTGATATGATAGGAGTAGCCGTTACAGCAGCCGAAGAAACACCATTTCATTCGATGGCCTCTAGAAAAGTAAGAGGGGCAAAAATCGCTGTAAAATTTAAAAAAAATGCTGCCCAAGTTTCATCCTTTTGTAATGATGTAATAGGAGATATTTGTGGCATTGTCTCAGGATCTACAGGTGCTATTTTATCTATTACCATTTCTAATTCACTAAAAATAGATTCTCTTGTTACTAGTCTACTTGTAACAGCTATAATAGCGGCTTTAACCATTGGTGGAAAAGCAGTTGGAAAAGGGTATGCAGTAAATAAAAGTAATGTAATTTTATATGAATTTTCAAAAGTAGTATCATTATTTTATAATCCCAAAAAGTGATAAACTTATATAAAAATAAAGTTGCCAAGTTGGGGAAAAACGATTTATGGGTAAGGGGAATATCGGTGATAATGTGAAATTTGTTGCGGATTTATAGATAAGTACATTTAAAGACTCATTCTATAATCAATTTCATGTTCAAGTAGATTTGTTAACATGGATGAATAAAAATATTGAATCGAAAGTCTTAAATAAATATCTTCATAGCTTTGGTGTTAGAGGAGATTAGGTTAAATTAGCCGGTAGCTGGTTAGATAAAATCTATCAATAATAGAGTATAATTTTTAGAACAAAATCGTATTTATGGTTTGTTCTTTTTTTGATATAATGAATGTAGTATTTACATTACCAATCATTTTATTTGCATTATTAGATGAAATCATCGATTATATTGGATAAACTCTAGGATTGTTTTTTGTTAAAAATAGCCTTTACATTATATGATGTTAATGAGAAAGGATAATATTATGAATCAAGATAAAATTGGAAAATTTATTGCAGAATGTCGAAAATGAAAAACAATGACACAATGTGAATTAGCAGAAAAATTGGGTGTAACTAAAAAATCGATTAATAATTTGGAAAATGGAATATTGTTGTTCAAATGACACGGCTATTATTATGATGTAAATACAAATGTATATACAAAAAGTTAAGTTTGTACATACATTTCGCAGGTGAAAGGTTCAGTTAGTATTGTTAGATTTAATTGGTTATTTAGACGGCTATATTTAAATAAAATGATTGATTGGTATAAAAATTATCAAATTAATATATTAAAGTATTTAAAATAGTGTTTATTTAAGGAATAAGGGCTAGTTCTGATTTATATAAGTTTTATTTGATTTATAATTAAAAATATTATATAATATCAGCTACACCGAATTATTTACATAATATTATTTTTTTGATAAAATATAAATAGAATAGGA
>CAYYCR010000155.1:0-2513 GCA_964470385.1 uncultured Muribaculaceae bacterium
CTTCATATTTTTTATCTTTCTTCTTCCACTGCATTCCATATAATTTGGATAAATAGATCATACTTCTATTTTCTAAGCTTCCATTTTTACTGTTCTGCATTTCTACAATGATGACTTCTTTTTCATTTTTAAGAACCAAATCCGTTTCTCCATTTGCTTTTGCTTTATTCTTTTTTGGTAATACTGGACTATAATATTCAAAACCAGTAATATCAATCTTAAAAAAATCATATAAAAGCATCAATAAATATTCATGATGATAAAAGACATTTTTAAACAAATAATCATGGCTTAGATTGTAAAACTTCTCTTCTTTCATTCTTCACCTCCTTATCGAGGTGAATGTATCTCTATTATAATAGATATCCATCTTGTTGTCAAATTCATTCTCCCTCAACAATATTATTCGATAAAACTACCTTGATGACCTTACTTTTTTGTGAAAAAAATACAAAAAAAGCAAAATTTTTAATCATTCTTTTGCTTTCTTCTTCGATAATTATAAAATTCACCTATTTTTTTCGTATCTATTTACATTGATAACCTGTATGGTTCTTGTTCGGTTCCTTTTCCTGATGTTATTTTTACTTCTAGTTTTAGGAAAAGTGAGGGACGAACACTATTGGGACTAGCAGCAAGGTAGCCTTGAACGTTTCCATCACAATTCACACTCCACACAGAACTTGCTAAACTATAATTTGGTATAATTGTCCATTGATATGTACTACTATCATTGACTAAGTAATTATTATTCATACAGGCATTATAATAAATATATAAATCTGTTGTTCTTTCACATCCTGTATCATTTGAAGCATATCCAAAATCCGTTACACTCATTAATCCAATATAACCTACTGCAGAACTACTTCTTTCTGCATCTTCAAATGTTCCTAATGTATAAGGACTAAGTATTCCTCCTGTATACCATGTCCCGTTAGCGATATAACTTCTACTTACCTCATCAATATAATCCGAATTCTCATAAAAACTTGTACCATTTAATTCTGTTTTCAAATCTGCTGGTCTATCCCAATTATTTAATCCATTTGTTCCTCCTGTTTTATCCCATGCTTTACTTGTACTATAAAAACTATTTTTAATTATCTTCGTCTTTCCATCGATAATTCCTATGATTCGATATAAATGTTCTTCATCACAGGTTTCATTCTCTGTTCCAAAGCATACCCAGTTATTAGGGTTACTTCCTGCATATCTTTTATTTCCTAAATTATCTGTTCTTATTGATCCATTTGCTCCCACTTCTGCTATCATTTTTTCTTCTGTTAACACTGCACCTGATGATTCTACGATAATTGTTTTACTTGCTTTTACTGTTTTTCCATTTTCTGTCACAGTACATTCTATACAGTGTGTACCACTATCTAAACTACTTGTATTAGTTACTTCCACATTTTTATTTGAAGTATCTACACAAGTAGCACTTCCAGATAACACATTAAAATATTCCAATATAGATTTATCAAGTCCCTTTTCTATGGTTTCATCTTTGGTATCTTTTACTGCAATTAGTGGAATATCACTTTCATCTGGTATTTTACATTTATCTTTTTCATATTTGATTAATTTTACATTATTTTCCGTTTTTCCTTTTATCGCACACCATTCATTGTTATGGATAGCCAAACCTATTTCTCCACTTTTACTGAGTGTTAAAATACCTCCTTTCGGTTTTGAACCATTATACGATAATTCATTGGTAGCTCCCTCTTCAAATGAAAACACTTGGTCTACTGGATCGTTTTCTTCCAATATAGTTTCCGCAAAATAACTTTTGGCTGCTTCCATGATTCCATACGCACTATCTTGGAAAGCACTCTTTCTTATCTTGGTTAATATACTTAGTACAATTGGAGTTGCTATCAAAGCTATTACAGCTAATATTACTATAACTGCGAGTAATTCAATTAGAGTAAATGCTTTTTTTTCTATGCCCCCCCCCCCTGGTTGCAATTTGTTAATCTTATCATTTTATTCACTCCTCTTTCTATTTTACATTTTACAATATTCGCATTATTTTTGCAATTGCTTTTTTTTTAAGTTTACATAAATAATTAACAAGAAGACACTTATTTGTAAATAAAAAGCTTTTTTAATAGAAAAAAAGAATGATTTTTATCACTCTTTATTGTCCCATTTGTTTTGCTACTTCTTCAGCAAAATTTTCTTCTTTTTTCTCGATTCCTTCTCCGACTTCAAAACGTACCATTTTTAGGATTTCACCACCATTATTTTTTACAAATGTTCCGACACTAATATCTCCATCTTTAATAAATGGTTGTTCTTCTAAACAAATTTCTTTATAGAATTTTTGAATTCTTCCAGCTACCATTTTTTCAGCAATCTCTGGTTGTTTTCCTTCATTAATTGCTTGTTCTTTTAAGACTGTTCTTTCTCTTTCTAATTCTTCAGCTGGAACATCTTCTTTACGAACATATGTAGGTCTCATAGCTGCAGCATGCATTGCTATATCTTTCGCTACTTCTTCATTT
>CAYYCR010000156.1:0-2471 GCA_964470385.1 uncultured Muribaculaceae bacterium
CCACTATCTAAACTACTGGTATTGGTTACTTCTACATTTTCATTTGATGTATCTACACAGGTAACATCAACAGATACAACATTGAAATATTCTAATATGGATTTATCAAATCCCTTTTCTATCGTTTCACTTTTGAAATCTTTTACTGAAATAAGAGGTAATTCACTTCCGTCTGGTATTACGCATTTCTCTTTTTCGTATTTGATTAATCTTATATTCGTATCATTTTTACTCTTTATCGCACACCACTCATTGTTATGAATGGCTAGAGCTATTTCTCCACTTTTACTAAGTGTTAATATTCCACCTTGGGGTTTCGAACCACTATAAGATAACTCATTACTAGCACCCTCTTCAAATGAAAACACTTGATCTACTGGATTATTTTCTTCTAATATCGTTTCTGCAAAATAACTTTTCGCTGCTTCCATGATTCCATAGACACTATCCTGAAAAGCACTTTTTCTAACACGAGTTAAAATACTTAATACAATTGGAGTTGCAATGATTGCTATAATTGCAAGTATTACTATAACTGCTAACAACTCTATTAAAGTAAAACCTTTATATTCTCTCCTATATGTTCTATTTACTAAATTACGCATATTATACCCTCTTATTATTTCTATTTTTTTTGTTATTCTACGTAGATTCTATCTATTTTCATTCTATCATAATGACATTACTTTTGTAAATGCTATTTTTTAGTTTCTTCAAAATAAGATACTCAGATTGTTTTAACCTGAGTATCTTTATCAAAATTTAATTTTTCACTTTATTAAACTTTTGAATTTCCTTTTTTGAAAGATTCGTTACTTCCATAATAAGCTCTATTGGAAGACCTTTTGATAATAATTTACTAGCAGTTTCTAATATTCCTATTTTCTCACCCTCTATTCTTCCCTCCCGATGTGCTTCCATTCTTGTAAACTGAATCTCATCTTCTCTTGTCCACATATCTACTGTAGCCTCTATTCTTTCATATTCTTTTTCATCTGAATTAAACTTTATGATTTCTTTTACTATAGGTCCAAATTTGGAATCACTTTCTAGCTTTTCTAATTCTTCTTTTTTCTTAGCATGAAATAATAAATGATACTTTTCATTTCTGTCTTTTAAATTTTGAATATTACCGATTTTAACCTTTAAATTATCTCCAAATTTTTGATACAGTTCTGTTTCTAACATTCGGTATTCTAATAATTCTTTTTCTCCATAACGATAATTTAAAAACCAATATAGTGTAACAGGTTTTATTTCTTCATATTTTTTATCTTTCTTCTTCCACTGCATTCCATATAATTTGGATAAATAAATCATACTTCTATTTTCTAAGCTTCCATTTTTCCAGTTCTGCATTTCTACAATGATGATTTCTTTTTCATTTTTAAGAACCAAATCCGTTTCTCCATTTGCTTTCGTTTTATTCTTTTTTGGTAGTACTGGACTATAATATTCAAAACCAGTAATATCAATCTTAAAAAAATCATATAAAAGCAGCGATAAATTTTCATAATGATAAAAGACATTTTTAAATAAATAGTCGTTACTTAGATTGTAAAAAGTTTCTTCTTCCATTCTTCACCTTCTTATCGAGGTGAATGTAACTCTATTATAGTAGATAGATTTCTTGTTATCAAGTTCATTCGCCCTCAACAATATTATTCGATAAAAGTAGCCCCTTGACCTTACTTTTTTGTGAAAAAATGCCAAAAAAAGCAAATTTACTTAATCGTTCTTTTGCTTTTCTTTGATAAACATAAACTATATTACCTACATTTTTCTTACCTATTACATTGATAGCCTATATGGTTCTTGTTCTGTTCCTTTTCCTGATGTTATTTTTACTTCTGGTTTTAGATATAGGGCTGGACGGACGCCGTGGGTAGCGAACGCATTGTGGCGGTCGACAAGCCCACCTGCGTTCACAAGCCACACGCCGCTTTCGGTATTAACGCTGTTCGGGGTAATTGTCCATTGATGTATACTACTATTAAATAGATAATTATTACTAATACATGCATTATTGGTAGTTTTTAAAACAGTTCTCCTTACACAACTGGCATTATTAGACCCATATCCAAAGTCTGTTATACTCATTAATCCGATATATCCTTGCGATGAACTGCTTCTTTCTGTAACTTCAAAGTTCGCTAATGTATAATCCTGTCCGTTTTGTCCTCCTGTATACCAGATTCCATTTGCTATATAACTTCTACTTATCTCATCGATATAACTTGTATTACTATAAAATCTTTCACTATTTAATTCTGTTTTTAAGTCAGCTGGTTTATCCCAATTCTTACTATTACTTGAATCCCATTCTATAGCTTGACTATAAAAACTATTTTTGATTATTTTCATTTTTCCGTCTATCACACCTATTATTCTATATAAATGTTCTTCATCACAGGTTTCATTCTGGGTCCCAAAACATACCCAGTTATTTGGATTACTTCCTGCATATCTTG
>CAYYCR010000157.1:0-2408 GCA_964470385.1 uncultured Muribaculaceae bacterium
GAAGATTTTTATAAGATTAAATTTATTCTTAAAACTGGAGAGTTACTCAATGAAAATCTACCTAATGGAAAATGAGATATTTGTACTAGTTTTGGTAAATATTGTTTTACAATCACTAAACAAGAGATAGAACAAAAAGAGGATAATTATCTGCCTATGTATTATAGCGGCACAGTTATTTATAATCCATTTATTTTAAGGAATAGGGAACTTTGATTTCTTCATAAAAAGCTGGATCATCAATTAGTAGATTTCCCTGATAATGTTCATTAATTTTCTGCATTTCTTTTAAAGCTTTAGAATTACCACGATAATAGTCCATAAATTTTCTTGTTTCATGATAAGGAATTGTTGTTGTTTTATCTAAATGATAAAGAGTTTCTATGGTAAGTAAGTTAAAAACATACCAATCTAATTTTTCATCTACCTCTCCATATTGATATAAAAATTCATCAACGTAGTCACTTCTAATATCGATTGGAAACTCTTTTACTTGCATATTGTCTAAATCGCAAAGACAGCCTAAATGATAATGAGAAATATGAGATAAAACATTATCACTTTTCAGGTCACCATAAAAAAGACCAAGGTCATGAAATCGTTGTAATTGATTTCTTAGTTTCCTTAAAAATATAATTTGTTGGCTTGGAAGAAAAGTATTCAAACAAAAATCTTGATAGGAATGAGCTTCACTCATCACATATCCAATAAATTCATGTTCTGTAGTAGCACGTCCTAAAATGTGAATATGATTAGGAAGTTTTGACTCTCCTAAAATGGTAATTTTTTTTTCTTTGTTTTCTATAATATGTTTGGGCCATACATATTGATCTTTATAAGGTTCATAGAATAATTTTAAAACATATCTTTTTTTTCCATTAAAAATACGATATAAATTTCCCTCTCCACCAAATTTCCAAAAATGAGTATCGTGAATTTCTTCTAATTGTTTATGTGTAAAATCAAAACTTTGCATATATCCTCACCTCTAATTGTCATATTATAAATGAAACAAGAAAAAAATGCAAGATTCAATGTTCAAGCATTTTCATAATTTCTTTTGGAATCTTTTTATTGATTCCAAGTACAACAGCATAAATTAAATAATAGTCTCTTGTATAAACTTCCAACCAAGTACTATGTTCAAGATTACTAAAATCGGTTAGAAAATTTTTAAGTTCTAAAGAATTTTTTAAAATTTGATTTCCCTTTTTGGTCCTAATAATATTTGTTTTACAACTAAGCATACTGTAGATGCGGATAAACATGTAAATGAATAAGAAAACAACTAACCCAATTAGTGCTAAATCTATAAATATTAGCATAATAGAAGCATTTTCTATATTGTGAAATGTATATACGAAAACAAATAAATCAATTGCAATTGCTGGTATCAAAAAACCAAAAAATGTATACAATAATTTTTTAATTTCTAGATTTTTATAGGTAATGAGTTTGTGTTTTTTTGTTTCTTGTTCTATGGTTTGTTCATATTCTTTTTGCTTATTGGCACTAATTTTTTTATCTTTTATTATTTCTAAAATTATTTTATCAGAATTGGATAAAGAAGATGTGTCTTTGTTTTCGATTTTGAAATTTCCACTTTCTTCTACCAAGTAATGTTCATATAGCAATTTTAAAATATGGGCACTAATATCCTTTTCAAATTCAATTTTGAAATCTTGTAAATAAGAGAGTAGAGAGGGAGCTAAATGATTAAGATGTTCTCTACAATATTGTAAATTCTGCTTTTCAAATTTTGAATTTTTTCGAATTCGATTTTTCAATGTTTTTCTATAAATGAGGTAATAGGTGATAAGCCCAAATGGTGGGAATAGAAAAAAACAACCTAAAAATACCAATTCTATAATCGTGGAAAAAAGGATTTCTTGAAACGGGGAGATGGTGCCAAAAGATTCCATTATGGTTGGTCTTAAATCAAAGTGAAAATTAGTAAAAAAGACAATAAAGGCTAAAAATAGAATTATTTTTAACATCATATCCAATTTTTTCTGCATATTTTCTTCCTACTTTCTAATATTATTATACTGTATAAAAATAGGAATTCAAGTATATAATAAGAAAAAAACTACATAAGTAGTTTTTAACGGTTGTAGAATTCAACGATTAAAGATTCATTGATGTCAGCATTTAATTCGCTTCTTTCAGGATATCTAACATAAGTACCTGCCATTTTAGCTTCATCATAAGTTACAAATTCAACTCTTTTATGTAAAGCTTCTAAAGAAGATTTTACGATTGCCATTTCTCTTGCATTTTCTTTCATCGAAATAACATCGCCTGGTCTACATTGGTAAGATGGAATATCAACTTTCTTTCCATTTACTGTAATATGACCATGGTTTACTAATTGTCTAGCACCTTTTCTAGTAGTAGCAAAACCAATG
>CAYYCR010000158.1:0-2381 GCA_964470385.1 uncultured Muribaculaceae bacterium
TATTCCTCCGTTTCAGTAGAGATATTATCATACCTAGATAAGGAACACAAATCACAAATTTATAAAATCTGTTATCAAATGTCATCAAATATTTGATTTCTGTTTAGCAGATTTTAAGAAAGATATAAAAATCATAATAATAAAATATAAATTTTGCTGTATTCAAAAAATAATGATTCCCTACCAATCCATTTTCTTATATTTGTGATATTTTCTTATTCCATTACATAAAATCAATTGGGTGATAACATGGAATGGAAAGTTGGTGACTTAGTTACAAGACCGTCTCATCAAAATGACATGGTATTTAAAATTATTGGAATGGAAGAAGAAATTTGCTATTTAAAAGGGCTTAATATCAGACTATGTGCAGATAGCCCATTATCCGATTTGAAAAAATATCATGAAGATGATGATATTGAAGAGGAAAGAATTTTCCTAGATCGTGTAAAACCAGATATTATATTAGATCGAAATGATTATTTTTATTTACCTGGAAAAATTCTTCATATTGATGGCGATGAAGAATATCTAAAACGTTGTTTAGATTATTATGAAAAATCAAATATCTGGGCAATTGGAATTATTGAAAAAGAAGAAAACGTTTCGAGTCATATTCGAGATTGGTTAGAAGAATACAATCCTAATATTGTGATTATTACAGGACACGATGCGTTTTACCAAAAAAAAGGAAACAAAGATAACATCAATGCTTATAAAAATAGTTTAAACTTTGTAAACTCTATTAAAGAGGCTAGAAAGTACGAAAAGAGTCATGAAAAATTAATTATTATTGCAGGAGCTTGTCAATCAGATTACGAAGAATTAATCAAAGCAGGGGCTAATTTTGCTTCTAGTCCAAAAAGAATCAATATTCATGCTTTAGATCCAGCTATCATTGCTTGTATTATGAGTTTATCAGACATCAACCAAGATATTGACTTAAAAGCTATTTTAGAAAAAACAAAATACGGTTCATCTGGTATGGGGGGAATCAGGACCAAGGGGACAATGTATATTGGCTACCCTAGATAGGAGGAATACATGACGATTGAAGAAATCAAAAAAGATCTAAAAAAACATATTGGAAAAGAAGCAATGATCAAATATAGCTTAGGAAGAAACAAATATGAAAGTTATCATGTTACAATCAAAGAACTTTATGACTATGTTTTCCTAGTTGAATTAAAAAGAAAAGAAAATCGTGTAAAATCATTCTCTTATGCAGATGTTATTACAAAAACAATAAAAATCGATTATTGACAAAATATAGCAAAAAGCCTTGCATTTTTAGTTTTTTTATTATATACTGAAATTGTGAGTTATACTGAAGGGAGAGATTTACTTGAAAATTACATCTGTAAACGTACGTAAAGTAGAAAAAGAAGATTCACGCATGAAAGGAATTGCTTCTGTTTTATTAGATGACTGCTTTGCAGTTCATGATATTAGAATTATTGAAGGAGACAACGGATTATTTATCGCAATGCCAAGTCGTCCAACTGCAACTGGTGGTTATCGTGATATTGCTCACCCAATTAACCAAGAAGTGCGTAAAATGTTCGAAGATGCAATCATCGGAGAATATAATAAAGAAGAAGAATAAAACTTGCTA
The DNA here is from genome assembly GCA_964470385.1 of uncultured Muribaculaceae bacterium. Lineage (GTDB taxonomy): Bacteria > Bacillota_I > Bacilli_A > RF39 > UBA660 > MGBC102946. Next base: position 1,616 of record CAYYCR010000158.1, read on the forward strand.
ATGAGTAAGTTTTTTTGTTATAAATAAAATATTTAGATTCTGTAATATATAAAAGGAGAAATTATCTCTTTTTAAAAAACTATAGAATTATCTTTACAGTGAATCATGTAAAGCTTGAAACATAAATACTTATGAGGATGTCGAAATCATGACAGGAATTTCTATTCCCTTTATATCCGACTGGAAAACAACTGACTTTAAAATAAAGTAAAACTTACTAATTCGTGAGTTTTTTTCATAGAAATTTGCTTAGTTACATATAGTTATGTAAAGGAGGCTTTTTATGGACAAGATAGAAACAATGGTTACAACTTATAATCATAATGTCACAATCAATGAAAGAAAAAATATTGTAATTAGTGGAGTAAAAAAAATAGATAGTTTTGATAATGAAGAATTTTTAATGGAAACAACAATGGGTTATATGGTTATAAAAGGCTCAGAATTAGAAATTATTAAGTTGGATACTTATCAAGGAAATATCTCCATAAAGGGGAAAGTAAACAGTTTAACATATATGGAAAATGCCAAAAAAGGAGAAAAAGAAGAGGGAATATTTGGGAAGTTGTTTAAATGATGAATTTACATACACAAATCATAACATTGATTGTTTCTTTCATTTATGGAATGGTATTTTCGCTATTACTAAGTGTAAACCATAAATATTTATATCATAAAAATGTGTTATTAAAAATTCTATCAACAGTTCTTTTTATTTCCGTTAATGTCTTGATTTACTTTATTATTCTCAAAAAAATTAACAATG
>CAYYCR010000159.1:0-2358 GCA_964470385.1 uncultured Muribaculaceae bacterium
TGGTGGTTCTACACAAATCTCTAATGTCCTAAATTTTAACTAGCACAACGCGTTATTTAAGAATTTTTCAACAACTTACACATTTTTCTTGACAAACCCAATTTGTTCTATTTATAATTTTGAAATTGCTAATTCTTAGTTTACGGACAAACCTATTTTTTTTACGTTTTAATACACGCTAAAATGAATACATGAAAAACATGCATTTTATCCCACTGACAGTAGTACTTTCTACGTATCCAATCGAATCTGAAATCCTTGATCTAAATTTAATTTTTGAATTTTTATTAATTCTTGATAGATTAAATTACTGGTTTCAACCTTTGTTTCTTTTAATTTTTTGGTAAGTTTGGTTCTAAGTTTATCCAGTTCTATAACATTAATAGAATTTATAACATTAGAGATTGTATCATCAGCTGGAAATTTCTTTAAATTGGTATTTAGGATTTGATTGATATTAGAAATAAATTCATCTTTATTCAATTTTGTAACAATTTCTTTCATACTTTGAATTCCACAGCATAAAACAAGTAATCGAATAGCAGTAATCTCTTGCATACTATATTCAATATAGTATTGATTTCTATTATCGGTTAGATTAGCTAAATCGTCTAAAAGAGTTGGAAAAACATTTTTAAAAATAATGATTAATTGTTCTAAAGGATTAGAATGAGATTTTAATTCACGTATTATTTCTTTCGTAAGGAGGGGAACTCCATTTCTGTGAGTTATTTGTTTTCTTACTCTTCTTTTAAAATCTCTTTTTTGTTCATGTTGATTTTTTTTATTGATTTTATTTTTTTCATTTTTAGTCATTACTATCACTTCCTATTATTATAGTAACAGTAATTTTGTTATTTTCCAATATTTTATCTTTATTAGCACGTAAAATTTTTATTTGGAGTTACTGCAATAGTAAAAATTTTTTTGACAATGATTTTTATTTGTGATATTATAATATAATGTCTTTTAAGTAGGCAGTTTATCAAGGGGGGGGAAGATATATGTCAAAAATATCCGGAAAAACAATTATAATTCGTAATGAAACATTGTTTGGAAGTTTCCCAGCAGATGACTATGAAAACTGTACTTTAGTATTTAAAAATTGTACATTCATTGATTTTAAATTCTTTTCTAGAAAAAATTCAATTGAATTACAAGCTGGAAATCAATTCTGTGAATCAATCCTATTAGATGCTAAGAAAGTAATTATGAAAGATACCGTTAATACCGAAAACCTAACTTCACTTACGATTAATGGTGGATATTTTAAAATGCCAGAAGGAGCAGAACTAAGAGCATTATCGGATTTGTCAATTTCTTCAGATATTCAATCATTGAAAAAAAATAGATTGGTAAGTTTATCAGGTTTAATACTACAATCTTCTTATGGAACAACTGTCTATAGAGATTGTACATTGATTGGAAAATATGGAGTAAAAATCTCAGCACTAAAAGGAGATTTAAGAATCGAAAACTGCGAAATAAAAGTGACTGATTCAAAAGTAAAAGAAGAAGTAGATGAACATTTGAATGGAGTTTATCTTTCCTGTTATGGAAGTAATTCCCATATGCATTTAGTGGGGGATATTGTAAAAACAGATATATTAGAATGTACCCATCCAAATTATATGGTAGTACGTAATACAGGATTATATAAAATTGGCGAATATGGAAGATTTTTATCTAGAAACCAGGAAATTCCAGGTCAAATACTCAGTCAAAACTATCTAGAAGATGAAACTCTATTAGATGAATTTTATCCAACAATAGAAATCAAAAAAAACAAATCCAAAATTTTAGGATTATTTGGATTTAAAAAAGTAGCTTAACATCTTGATTAAATTTCCAAAAAATATTATACTAGCATTATAGTTATTATTGTTTAGAAAAGTAAAAAGAAAATACTTTCTAAAAGAGAGAATGGACTAGGTGAAACCATTTGAAAGTAATCTTTTGAAAGATACTAAAAAAGAAAAATAATCGTATTATCTGCGTTAAAGAATTTAAGTGTATTGTATGGTTACAATAAAATAAGGTGGTACCGCGATATTTTCGTCCTTAAGTTTTACTTAGGGATTTTTTCATAAAAGGAGGAAAAGATTATGATACAAAAACCCAAAGGAACATATGATGTATTTTTAGAACAAGGAAAAAAAATTCAATACTTAGAAAAATTATTTGCTAGTTTAATGGAAAAATATAACTATGAATATATGAGGACCCCTTTATTTGAGGCGAGTGAATTATTTCATAGAGGGGTGGGAGACACAACTGACATTGTAACTAAAGAAACTTATGATTTTATTGATCGAGGAAACCGGAAAATGACTTTAAGACCTGAGGGAACAGCAGGAA
>CAYYCR010000160.1:0-2338 GCA_964470385.1 uncultured Muribaculaceae bacterium
AATCCGATTTATTATTATATCGGTTCTTTTTCTATATGTAAATAATTTATAAAAATGTTCCTAAACTTGTATTTTGGTTATTATATTCTTACAAATACCTAATTTTTACTTAAGCAAATTTTCTTTTTTTATCTATTTTCTAACGGATTTTTATTTTCACAAATCATTTTTTTATTGCCTATTATATTTTTTTTTGATAAAATAAAAATGGAAATACTTAGTGATGAATTAAGTACTGTCCTAATTTTTGGTTAGAACAAGCACTGCTTTCAAAAATTTAAAGTGCTTGTTTTTTTGACGTAACTTTTGTCACTCCAAAAATCCCCTGACCATTTTAATACTTTGTTATTACAAATACTATTAAAATAAATATTAAGATTATTTGTATCATTACAAGAAATATCAATGATGATATCAAACTATCTTTTTTCATATGTCAGTCCCCTTTCAAGGACAGCACTTCAATATCACTAAGTAAATCCGATTTATTATTATATCGATTCCTTTTCAATATGTAAATAATTTAGAAAAAAGTTTCTAACTTTGTATTTTAGTTATTATACTCTTACAAATACCTAATTTTTACTTAAAAAAATTTTCTTTTTTGTATCTAATTCTTAACAGATTTTTATTTTCACAAATCATTTTTTTATTGCCTATTATATTTTTTTTTGATAAAATAAAAATGGAAATACTTAGTGATGAATTAAGTACTGTCCTAATTTTTGGTTAGAACAAGCACTGCTTTCAAAAATTTAAAGTGCTTGTTTTTTTGACGTAACTTTTGTCACTCCAAAAATCCCCTGACCATTTTAATACTTTGTTATTACAAATACTATTAAAATAAATATTAAGATTATTTGTATCATTACAAGAAACATCAATAATGATATCAAACTATCTTTTTTCATATTGTCAGTCCTTTCTTAAGGACAGCACTTCAATATCACTAAGTAAATCCGATTTATTATTATATCGGTTCTTTTTCTATATGTAAATAATTTATAAAAAAGTTTCTAACTTTGTATTTTGGTTATTATATTGTTACAAATACCTAATTTTTGCTTAAGCAAATTTTCAATTTTTCTATTTATTTTTTAATTACCTTATAAATTGTCTTTTTTGCTAGACTTCATATTAATACAAGAAAAAGGGCTATTTATCTAACCCTTCTAACAATTCCTCTAATTCTTTTTTAGAATATTTTTTATAATCTTCAATTCCCTTTTCTAAAGCTATATCTTGTAATTCTTTCAATGATAAATCTTTTAAACTAGCTTCTTCAAAGTCACTTTCGTCTATTTCCCTATCATCATCTGGCATACAGCCATTTTCTACCAAATATTCAATTTGTTCTTTCGTCAAAGTTTCATATTCTAATAATGCATTAGCAATCAAATCCAATAATTTTTTATTTTCTTTAATTACTTTTTCTGCCTTAGTATAGCATTCATGAATGATTTTTCTTTGCTCCTGATCAATCTCAAATGCTACTTGACTAGAAAAGTTTCTACTTTTATTGTAATCTCTTCCTAAGAAAACACTTGATTCTTGATGTTCAAATTGAACGGGACCTAACTCACTCATTCCATATTCTGTTACCATAGCACGTGCGATTTTAGTCGCTTTTTCAAAATCATTATGTGCTCCAGTTGTTACCTCATTAAAAATAAACTCTTCGGCTACCCGACCACCAAGCAAACCACTAATCATATCTAATAATTCACTTTTGGTTTGTAAATAAGTTTCTTCTCTTGGCAACATTAAATTATATCCACCCGCTGAACCTCTTGGAACAATAGTGATTTTTTGAACTTCATTAGCTCCGTCTAAACGTAAACCTAATACAGCATGACCTGCTTCATGATAAGCCACTACTTTTTTCTCATGTTCAGTATATTTATGACTTTTTTTCGCTGGTCCCATTAATACTCTATCATGAGCTTCGTCAATTTCTGTCATTGTAATTGCTTTTTTGTTTCTTCTAACAGCAAGCAATGCAGCTTCATTTAATAAATTTTCTAAATCTGCTCCACTAAAACCAACCGTTCTTTTCGCAATATTGGCTAGTTCAATTCCTTTACTAAATATTTTTCCTTTAGAATGAACTTTTAATATTGCTTCTCTTCCTTTCACATCTGGTAAATTTACTGTAACCTGACGATCAAATCTACCTGGACGAAGAAGTGCTGGGTCTAAAACATCAGGTCGATTTGTAGCTGCAATAATAATAATTCCCTCATTTGCACCAAATCCATCCATCTCTGTTAATAATTGGTTTAGAGTTTGTTCTCTTTCATCATGTCCTCCACCTAAACCAGCACCTCTTTGACGACCT
>CAYYCR010000161.1:0-2309 GCA_964470385.1 uncultured Muribaculaceae bacterium
ATAGGAGCAACTAATATGAAAAAAAGAAATGGATTTACATTAGCAGAATTATTAGGAGTAATCACAATATTAGCAATACTTGCTCTTTTAATAATTCCCGCAATCGATAAAACAGTACAAAATAGCAATAAAACATTGTACCAAGCTCAACTTAGTACGATAATAGAAGGAGCTAAAACTTGGTCTGCAGATCATGTATCAGAACTACCAGTCAATGGAGCAAGTATTACAATCACACTAAGAACCTTAAAAGAGGGGGGATATGTCCCAGTAGACATTAAAAACCCTATTACAGATGAACCGTTTGAAGATAACTTAGAAATTACGATTACAGAAAAAAATAGTCAATATAAATATAAAGTAGAAGAATAACTCTTCTATTTTTAATTTGATACATATTCTTGATATACTAAAACAAAATAAAAATCGATAACCTTTCTTACCGATTTTTTTTAAGTTTATCTTTAATTTTCAAAGTATTCTTAAAATTCAATTTCGCACAATCATGCAACTTATCAAAACCATACTTTTCTGCAATCTTTACCCCCATATCATCCACTACATCAGAAGCCCCTTTTGGTAAAAATACACCCAAAGATTCTCCTAACTTATCAAACTCTTTAATAAAAATAAAACGACTAATCAAAGAAGCACAAGCAACCGATAGACACTTATCTTCGCCCTTAGTTAAAAACGTAATATTCCGAACCACACCTGGTAATCCTTTCAAATAATGAAAATAAACTCCAGGATCAGCAAACTGATCAACAACAATATAATCATAAGCTACATTTTTTTTAAGAATCTCTTTCAAAGCCTTATTATGCATAATCGCTTTAATTTTGTTCATATTAATAGAAGCATTATACCGTTCATTATACTCCTTATTCGATAACACAATACTATGATAGGAAATTCGTTTGATAATCTCTGGAACAATTTCCATAATCTTTTCATCTGATAATTTCTTAGAATCCTTAACACCAAGACTTTCTAAAAAAGTAATTTCTTCCTTTGGAACATAAGTAGCAGTTACAACGATTGGTCCAAAATAATCACCTGTTCCAACCTCATCAGAACCAACCGAAGAAGAATAATAAACGTTAGGATCAATCACAACCTCTTTTTTTTCTTTCGGCTCTTTCTTATCACTATTTTTAATTTCTATTTTTTTAGTAGGATTTAAATGTTGTTCCATCTCTTTCCACATAGCCGCATCAATATCCGCACTAATTCCTTGAAAAACAGCCTTTCCTGACTCATAAAGAGTAATCACTGTATCAGCCTCATCCGCTTGAAATACTGCATAAGGAGGAGTCTTAGCTCGTTTTTTATCCTCAAAATATTCTATCATTTTCGCTTTGGTATTCTCACTTATTTTTAATGTAATTGTCATAAATATTGATACCTCCTACGTTATTTTATCACAAACTGCAATAAAATTCTTTCTTTTTCGACAAATTTATAATATAATTCTAATAGAAGGGAATGATTCAAATGAATTTCGTTGATATTATTATCATATTATTCATTTTATCAGGGGCAATTTTGGGATTTAAAAGAGGAGCAACTAAGCAACTTGTATCGTGTGTTGGACTAACACTAGTCGTAATTCTTTCGTTCTTTTTAAAAAATCCAGTATCGGTATTTTTATATGAACATTTACCATTTTTTAAATTTGGAGGAATCTTTAAAGGTGTTACCGTTTTAAACATTTTACTTTATGAAGTCATTGCATTCTTAATTGTATTTTCAATTTTAATGATTCTATTAAAAGTAATACTACTAGCAACTACACTATTTGAGGCAATATTAAAAGCAACTATCGTATTAAGTATTCCATCAAAACTAATTGGAGCCTTAATTGGACTTGTTGAAAACTTTATCATTACATTCATCATACTATATATACTCGTATTACCAATCTTTAATGTACCAATGATAAAAGACGCAAAACTTGCAAATCAAATACTAACATCGACTCCAATTTTATCAGGAAAAATTGATAAAAGCTTAAAAGTAATTGAAGAATTTACCGATTTGAAAACTAAATACGAAACAGCTACCAATGCCAATGAATTCAACCGAGAAACACTAGACTTATTTCTAAAATATGATATCATTACTATTGGTTCTGTTGATAAATTAGTAGAAAGAAACAAACTAGTGATTGATAACATAGATAGTGTCTTAAGTAAATATAGAACCGAGGTGACCAAATAATGGAAATGATACATGGAACAGAGCAAGAATTTGAAACACTCATCGATGACGATCTTGTCTTAGTAGATTTCTTTGCTACTTGGTGT
>CAYYCR010000162.1:0-2257 GCA_964470385.1 uncultured Muribaculaceae bacterium
TAGGAAATCCAAGATATGCAGGAAGTAATCCAAATAACTGGGTATGTTTTGGGACAAAGAATGAAACATGTGATGAAAATCATTTATATCGAATTATAGGTGTGATAGACGGAAAAATGAAGATAATCAAAAATAGTTTCTATAGTATAGCTTTAAGATGGGATACGACAGGAGGAACATATGGTTCAAATAATTGGGATAGACCAGCGGATTTAAAAACAGAATTAAATGGAACAAGCTTTTATAGTAATACAAATTATATCGATGAGATAAGTAGAAGTTATATAGCCAATGGAACATGGTATACAGGCGGAATAGCTAGTAATTATACGTTAGCGAATTTTGAAGATAATGAAAGAAGTAGTTTATCGCAAGGATATATAGGATTAATGAGTGTAACCGATTTTGGATATGGTTCAAATGATGTAAGTTGTGAAAGAACAACAAATTTGAACACTACCAATAACGCATGTATAAGTAATAACTATCTATTTAATAGTAGGATACATCAATGGACAATTACGCCGAATAGTGGCAACACGCGTGCCATGTGGGTTGTGTACACGGTGGGGGATGTCCACACCAATAACGCGTACGGTACCACTGGAGTTCGCTCCTCACTTTTTTTAAAACCAGAGGTAAAAATAGTATCAGGAAAAGGGACACAATCAGATCCATATAGACTATCAATGTAATAAAATGTAGATAATTTATGTACTTATCAAAGAAGAAAGCAAAATAAATATTAGATAAATTTGCTTTTTTTGCATTTTTTTCACCAAAAAGTAAGGTCAAAGGGCCACTTTTATCGAATAATATTGTTGAGGGCGAATGAACTTGACAGCATGACATTTATCTACTATAATAGAGATACATTCACCTCGATAAGGAGGTGAAAAATGAAAGAAGAAACTTTTTACAATCTAAGTAACGATTATTTATTTAAAAATGTCTTTTATCATCATGAATATTTATCGATGCTTTTATATGATTTTTTTAAGATTGATATTACTGGTTTTGAATATTATAGTCCAGTACTACCAAAAAAGAATAAAACGAAAGCAAATGGAGAAACGGATTTGGTTCTTAAAAATGAAAAAGAAATCATCATTGTAGAAATGCAGAACTGGAAAAATGGGAGTTTAGAAAATAGAAGTATGATCTATTTATCCAAATTATATGGAATGCAGTGGAAAAAGAAAGATAAAAAATATGAAGAAATCAAACCTGTTACGTTATATTGGTTTTTAAACTATTCTTATGGAGAAAAAGAATTATTAGAATACCGAATGTTAGAAACAGAACTGTATCAAAAATTTGGAGATAATTTAAAAGTAAGAATATATAATATCCGAAATTTAAAAGAAAAAAATGAGAAGTATCATTTACTATTTCATGCTAAGAAAAAAGAAGCATTAGAAAGATTAGAAAGTGACTCAAAATTTGGACCCATAGTAAAAGAAATCATAAAATTTAATTCAGATGAAAAAGAATATGAAAGAATGGAGGCTACAGTAGATATGTGGACAAGAGAAGATGAGATTAAGTTTACAAGAATGGAAGCACACAGAGAGGGAAGAATAGAGGGTGAGAAAATAGGTGAAAAAAAAGGTAAAAAAAATGGAATATTAGAAACCGCTAGTAAATTATTATCAAAAGGTCTTCCAATAGAGCTTATTATGGAAGTAACGAATCTTTCAAAAAAGGAAATTCAAAAGTTTAATAAAGTGAAAAATTGAATTTTGATAAAGATACTCAGGTTAAAACAATCTGAGTATCTTATTTTGAACAAATCAAAAAATAGCATTTACAAAAGTAATGTCATTATGGTAGAATGAGAATAGATAGAATCTACGTAGAATAACAAAAAAATAGAAATAATAAGAGGGGTAAAATATGCATAATTTAGTAAATAGAACATATAGGAAAGAATGTAAAGGTTTTACATTAATAGAATTATTAGCTGTTATAGTAATACTATCTGTAATAGCTTTAATTGTAACTCCTATTGTATTAAGTATATTAACAAAAGTTAGGAAAAGTGCCTTTCAGGATAGTGCGTATGGAATAATGGAAGCCACGAAAGGTTACTATGCAGAGAGTATATTAGAAGAAAATGATCCAGTAGACCAAGTGTTTTCATTTGAAGAGGGAGTTACTAATGAATTATCTTATAGTGGAAGTAAACCAAAAGGAGGTATTTTAACACTTAGTAAAAGTGGAGAAATTGCACTCGCTATTCATAATAATGAATGGT
>CAYYCR010000163.1:0-2252 GCA_964470385.1 uncultured Muribaculaceae bacterium
ATAAGTGCATTTCAATTTTCTTTACTCCATCTCCCCAACAAGCTTCACATCTTCCACCTTTTACATTAAAGGAAAATCTACTTTTATCATATCCTCTAATTTTCGCTTCTTTTGTATTCGTAAATACATCTCTGATATCATCAAATACACCTGTATAAGTTGCTGGATTACTTCTTGGAGTTCTCCCTATTGGAGTCTGCGAAATATCGATGACTTTATCGATATGTTCTAATCCTTTTATCATCTTACAATTTCCTACTTTTTCTTTTCCTTTATAGACCTTATTAAATACTGCTTTATAGATAATTTCATTAACAAGGGTACTTTTTCCACTTCCACTAACACCAGTTACACAAGTAAAGGTTCCAAGAGGAATTTTTACATTGATATTTTTTAAATTATTTTCTTTGGCTCCTTTTACTTCTAAAAACTTTTTATTTCCTTTTCTTCTTGTTTTTGGAACTTCTATTTTTTCTTTTCCTGATAAATATCTTCCTGTTAAACTGTTTGGATTTTTCATGACTTCTTCAGGTGTTCCCTCTGCTACTACAGTGCCACCATGAAGCCCTGCTTTGGGTCCAATATCTACAAGATAGTCACTGGCTAACATCGTATCCGTATCATGTTCTACTACGATTAATGTATTTCCTAAATCACGCATTTCTTTTAAAGAATTGATTAATTTATTGTTATCTCTTTGATGAAGACCAATGCTAGGTTCGTCTAACACATAAAGGACACCAGTTAGTCTAGAACCTATTTGCGTTGCAAGACGAATTCTTTGGGCTTCTCCCCCAGATAATGTTGTAGCACTTCTTGCAAGTGTTAAGTAAGCTAGTCCGACATTAATTAAAAAAGTTAGTCTAGAATTAATTTCCTTAATAATTAGCCTAGAAATTTCCTCCTGTTCTTTGCTTAATTTTAATTTGGAGAAAAAATTAGCCAGATCCCCAATGCTCATAAGTGTTAGTTCATAAATATTTTTCTTCCCTACTAAAACAGAGAGAACGGATTCGTCTAATCTGGCACCATGACAAGTTGGACATGGAAGTTCAGTCATATAACTTTCTATCCAATCACGAATCCAACCACTTTTGGTTTCCATGTATCGTCTTTCTAAGTTTGGAATTACGCCCTCATAAAAATCTTTGCTTGTCCTAGTATTTCCTGACTTTGATACATAATGAAATTCCAAGATATCTTTAGATCCATATAAAATAATATCTAATTTCTTTTTGTCTAAATTTTTTATTGGGATATCTAAATCTATATCATAGTACTTTGAAACAGTATCAATTTGTGTACTATAAGTGCTCTGCTCATCGCTTAAATTTAGTGTCACAATGGCTCCCTCATGAATACTCAAATCTTTATTGGGAATTACTAGTTCTTCGTCAATTTTAAGTTTCATTCCAAGACCTTTACAATCTGGACAAGCACCATAGGGAGCATTAAATGAAAACATTCTTGGTTCTAGTTCTGGAAGTGAAAAATCACAATCTGGACAGGCATAATTTTCACTCATCACAATTTCCTCTGCTCCTACTACGTCAATCACACATTTTCCATGGGATAGTTTGGTTGAAAGTTCTATTGCTTCATAAAGCCTACTTCGAATGTCCTCTTTGATGATGAGTCTATCAATAACTACTTCAATATTATGTTTCTTATTTTTCTCTAATACAATTTCTTCACTCAGTTCTCGTTCTGTTGCGTCAATTCTAGCTCTTACATAGCCATCTTTTCTTAATGTATCCAATAGTTCTTTAAAGGTTCCTTTTTCGCCATGAACAATTGGACTTAAAACACGAATCTTCGTCCCAATTTCAAGTTTTAAAATTTGATTGGTCATTTCTTCTATGCTTTGACTTGTGATTGGACGGTTATGTATCGGACAATAAGGAACTCCAATCCTAGCATATAAAAGTCTTAAATAATCATAAATTTCGGTCACTGTTCCAACCGTACTTCTTGGATTTTTATTAGTTGTTTTTTGGTCAATACTAATAGATGGACTCAATCCTTCAATGCTATCAACGTCTGGTTTTTCACTTCCTCCTAAAAATTGTCTTGCATAAGCACTGAGGCTTTCCACATAACGTCTTTGTCCCTCGGCATAGATAGTATCAAAGGCAAGACTACTTTTCCCACTTCCACTTACTCCAGTCATTACAATTAATTTGTTTTTTGGCAATTCTATTGAGACATTTTTTAAGTTGTTTTCTCTAGCTCCTTTTACAATAATTTTATCC
>CAYYCR010000164.1:0-2220 GCA_964470385.1 uncultured Muribaculaceae bacterium
TTTTCTAAATGGTACAGCCATAGTTCACACCTCTTTCTTATAATAAATCTTTTAACTTTTCTAATGCTGGATTTTTTATTTCCTGAGACTCTTCAGTTACAAGCTTCCATCCATCCCCCTCTATTTGTTTAGAACAGGCATTAGGACTTGTCACTTTCATGGGAATTTCCATTAATATATTTTCCCATAGAATTGGTAAAATATCAATAGAATTATCAATTTTTTTATGATTTTCTTCAATTTCTTGTAATAATTCTTCTAAATTTCCAGCAATTTCAATTTCAGTTGGCACAGAAACTGGTTCTAATGTGATAGAACAAGGTAATTTCATAATTCCTGTTACTTTTACATTTAATAAATATCCATCTAATATATCGTTTGTAATGGTTCCCTCTATATGTATTTTTAAGGGTTCCATAATATCAGTATTTGATAACATTTCCATATTAAATAAATAATCACAATTGATTTCTATTGTATTTACTGATTTATTTTTTAATGGAACTAAATCAATTATCATTTCTATCATCTCCATTGCTCTATCATTATATAAAAATTAGTTAAAAAAAGCAAGTAATTGTGATTTGTTGTCATTATGAAAAAACGATTATATAAAGTTATTGACGAAGAAAATATGAAAAAATTAATTCTTCCTATATTTTTCTTGCCTTATTGTTTCTACAAATTCAACCTTTTGAATAATTCTAGCCAAAACATTTCTTTTGGAATCATATATGGCTTTCTGTTCCATTTTTTTTCTTTCTGGCAGGCTAGCATATTCTCTTTGAATACTCATATTAGCTATTTTTTCTAAAAATCCGAAAGAATTTCTTAAGGAAGGATTATCAAAGCAAATTTCTTTGATTGCCATATCATATTGATCTTCTTCTACATCTTTTTTTCTTCTTACTAGTTCTAATTGTTCCTCTAATATTTGTTGTAGTTCGAATAATTCTTTTCTTAAATCTACTAATTTTTGTTTTTGAACTTCTAAATAATTTGGTAAAGTAGCACTTCTTTTAAATTCTAATAAAGATTTTTGGTACTGAACTTCAGATAAACGTCCCTGTTTTAAGTTCATTTCTAATTCTTTTTTGAATGCTTGACAATGATATCGAAATGATTTTTGTAAATTTTCTGAATTAGACAACATCATTTCTAGCCCATTGATTTTCCTTTCTTTTTCTTGAATCTGTCCTGCTGTTTTTATTACGATTTTTTTATTTTTTCTAATTTGATTATCTAGCTTTTCTTTTTGTTGATATTTATATTTCCGATAATGAAGTAAGGCTTTCCTTAAAATTTCTTTGTCTTCATATTTTTCTTTAGAACAATTAACAATGTATGTAAGATGAGCAAATATTTCTTCTACTGGTATCTCTGGAAATTGTTCTTTTAAAACGTTAAACATATCTAACTTATCATCATTATTGTGACTTAATTCTTCTAATATTTCTACTCCAAATATAAGTTGTAATAATTGATATAATACTTCATATAATGGATAGCTAAACATCGATTCTATTTCAATTTCTGTTACTTCGTCACATAGAAAAGAAAAACAACTTTTAGACATATTCAAATTTAAATAACTTTCCCTTATTGCTGCACGCCCTTCATAAAACATTTCTCTTAATTCAAATGATAAAGGAATTTTAGAACTGAGTGGAAAAGGCTTTTCTCCTTCGCTTAAATGTGTCATTTCATGATAGCATGTAAGTAATAATTCCAAATATTCTCCTTCATCTAATGTTAAAATAGATTTTCCATAAAGATCAGCAAATCCTTTGGTAATGCAATAATAACTACCATTTAAAGCTGGAACATAACGTCCGTCTATTTTTTCTAAATTTCCTGTTTTATTATTGGAACGTTTTACATCTTTTCTAAATTCTTTTGCAATTCTATTGAAATCATTTATTTCTGATAATTCGACAATTTTATATTCTTTTAATTCTTGTAGTATTCTTAGATATTCTTTTACATATTCATCTCTTGGTGTACGAATATATAATGGTGGTTCATAATGATCAAATATTAATAAAAAAGTTTGAAAAAGATATGATTTTGCTTTATCAGAAAAATTTTTCTCTGATAAAATATTACTAAGTACAATTGTTATCTGTTCTCTTTGTTTTAATAATTCCATATCTTATCCCATAATTCCTTTTAATAATCCAAATGAGAATATCATCATAATAATACCTGCTAAAGTAACTC
>CAYYCR010000165.1:0-2219 GCA_964470385.1 uncultured Muribaculaceae bacterium
AATTCAAGAGGGAAATATCGGACTTATGAAAGCGGTAGATAAATTTGATGTGTCAAAAGGATATAAATTTTCAACTTATGCAACTTGGTGGATTAGACAGGCCATTACAAGAGCCATAGCGGACCAAGCTCGTACCATTCGTGTTCCTGTTCACATGGTAGAAACCATTAATAAATTAGCACGTGTACAAAGACAATTAACACTAGAATTAAACCGTGAACCAAGTGAAGAAGAACTTGCAAAAAAAATGAATGTATCAATCGATAAAATACGTGACATTTATAAAATTTCTCAAGAGCCAGTAAGTTTAGAAACACCAATTGGAGAAGAAGATGATTCTCATTTAGGAGATTTTGTTCCCGATGAACGAAATATGAGTCCTGAAGATTATGCGACCAATGAAATGTTAAAAGATGAAATTTCAGAAGTATTGCTAACGTTAACAGAACGGGAAGAAAAAGTAATTCGCTTGCGTTTTGGATTAGAAGACGGAAAATCTAGAACCTTAGAAGAGGTTGGTCAAATGTTTGGTGTTACACGGGAAAGAATTAGACAAATTGAAGCTAAGGCACTTCGTAAACTTCGTCATCCTTCTCGTTCTAGAAAACTAAAAGACTATATGGGGGATTAATGACTTTATCAAAACGACTACAAGTAGTTGCCGATATGATTCCTCTACATACAAGAGTCATTGATGTAGGTTGTGACCATGCTCTTTTAGATATCTATTTGACATTAGAAAATAGAAATACTTGTGTTGCTAGCGATATTAACTCTAGTGTCTTAGAAAAGACCAAAAGAATCATATCTTCTTATGGGTTAGAAGAGAAAATTGAAGTTGTACAGAGTGATGGGCTAGAGAAGATTGAATTAGAAAAAGATGATGTTGTGGTAATCACAGGAATGGGAGCTTCAACCATATTACATATATTAGAAAAAAAAATACCAGAGCATTTAATCATTGGAAGTCATAATGATTTAGAACTTGTTAGAACAGAAATCACTAAAAAAGGATTTATGATTAAAGATGAAGTTGTGGTATATGAAAATGGAATTTATTACGTCATCATCCATTTTGAAAAAGGATTTGTTTCTTATACGGAAAAAGAATTACGCTTTGGTCCTATGCTTATTTTGAAAACAGATGAAATAACAATTTCTTACTTTAAATATCTACTAGAAAAAAAGGAAACGATAATGAAACAAGTACCAGAGAAAATAAAAGGAACATTTTTAAAAGAGATTTCTGATTTGAAAGAGATTTTGGAAAGATAACATAAAAATTATCTTTTTTTTGATTTTTTAAGGATTTTGACAACCTTTTGAGATATCTTTTAGTGAGGGGCAATATTCTACATTGTAGTTGACAAGAAATGAATACTACGTTATAATGTAGATATGATAGTCCTCTAGAAAGAGGTGTGTCATGATAGAAAAATATTATGGTATTCGTTATGATAGCAGTTTTAAAAACGTTTTTTCAAAAGAAGAATTTTTAATTTTATTTTTTCAGGATATCTTTCATGAAAAAGTGGATAATATAACCTATATAGATAAAGAGATGTTTCAGGAGAATATAAATTTATCTTATAGTATTTGTGATTTGTTGATAGAAACCAAAAATGAAATTATTATATTTGAAATGCAGAATCAAGATTTGAAAAATCTAGAAGCAAGACTTACGATGTATCAATCTAAAATATATTATCTTCAAAATCCAGGAAAAGATTACAAAGATGTAAAACCAGTAAAAATACGTGTAATTATAAATTATTCATACCAAGAGGAAAAAACATTAAAAGAATATCAACAATTAGAAAAAGAAATCTTAGAACGATTTGGAGAATATTTTGATATTAAGATTTGGAATTTGAAAGAAGCATTAAAAGATCGAAATAAAATAGATTATAAATATGCTTTATTATTTACTTTAGATGAGTATTCTCTAGAAGATGGAGAAATGATACTGAATATATTAGGAAGAGAAGAAAAATTTAAAAAATTAGTTCAAACAATTAAATTATATAACACAGATTTAGAAAATTACCAGAGATTAAAAAAGGAGGAGGAATCGCAAATGACATTAGAAGATGTAGCTAGAGCCTATGCAGAGGAAGCAAGAGAAATAGAAAAATTAGAAACAGCTAAAAATCTATTGAAACAAGGAATAGATATTCGTATTATTATGGAAGTTACCAAATTATCAGAAGATCAAATTC
>CAYYCR010000166.1:0-2208 GCA_964470385.1 uncultured Muribaculaceae bacterium
CCTAAATTTTGAATTACTAAAGATTTTTGTGTCTAAAAACTTGACATAAATCCAAAATTAAAAAGTGATGAGAGTTTTATTTACTTTCATCACTCTTATTTTTTTCTTCTTCTATTGGAATAAACAACTCTCTAATATCTATATTAAGAACTTCAGCAAATTTCCATATTGTTCCTAAACTAAAAGTTTGATGATAGTTAGGGCTTTCAATATTCATTATGAAACCATCACTATAATTGCAAAGTTCGGCAAATTGGCTTTGTGTTAGGTGTTTTAATTTTCTTTGTTTTTTAAGGTTATGTGCAACTAAAAAATAGATATAGTTTTCATCTTTTTTATTCATTAAAACACCAACCTTTCCTATATATAATTTTCTCACTTATTAAGTGAAATATACTTCACTTGTTCGTTGAGATGTGCTATAATAAGTAGGAAACAAATTTTAGGAAAGTGTGATACAATAGTATTGTAATTAAATTTGATTAAGAATATGCTTGTATAGATATTTTTAATATAAATTTTTTTTAAAGTGTGGAGGTGTTTTATGAAAAAAAATTTATTGTATATTCCGGTTTTTTTATTGCTTATGTTTTCTCTAACAGGATGTGGAGAAAAGAAACTTGAAAAGATTTCTTTAAATGTGGATAAATCAATATCTATTAATGAAACAAAAAAAATAAGAGTTGAATATGAACCAGAAGATGTTGAAGAAGAAATAACTTGGTCATCAAGTGATGAAGAAATCGCAACTGTTAGTGATGGAACCATTACTGCTAAAAATGTTGGTAATGTTACAATTACTGCAATAACTAAAAGTGGTATAAAAGACCAAGTAAGTATTGAAGTATACCAAAAGGTGGAAAGTATAACATTAGACATAACAAATGTTGAATTGTCTGTTGGTGGAACTTCCCAAATCAATGTAACGATTACACCAGAAGAAGCAACATATAAAGATATCACTTGGACAAGTTCAGATAGCAGCATAGCAAGTGTTGAAAATGGTTTAATTACTGCAAAAAATGTTGGCAATGCTACAATTACCGCAGCAACTAAGGATGGCATATCTACAAAATGTATTGTAAAAGTTGTAGGAAGTAAGGAATACTCTTATTATAACGAAAAAATTAGATGGGGAATGTCTATTGAAGAAGTTCAAGATAATTTAGGAAAAGGCAGTCCTTTAAACAGAGAACCGGATGTTTATGTTAGATATTCGCCAAAAAGTGATGACTATTTTAAATCTTCAATTGATGAGTATGTTTATTGGTTTAGAAATAGTCAATTAAGAGCTTATTGGTTCAATTATAAAGATTCTGCTTGTCTATATAATGAATATTTAGATATTAGAAATACATTGACAGAAAAATATGGGAATCCATCAAGCGAAAATTATAATTGGAAAGACCAAACATACAAAAATGATAAAGACAAATGGGCAGACGCATTTAGATATGATGATTTTACAATAAAAACTACTTGGAATAAGCCTAATTTCAATATTGTAATATCTTGGGACCACTCATCAAAATCTTGTTCAGTTTCATATTCACAAAAAGAATGGACATCAAAACTATAATAGTGATTCAATAAAAGTATATAGGTAACAGCTTATATGCTTTTTTATTGTCTAAAGAAAACCCCCAGATAGTGATGTGAACCCCTTAGAGGTGCCAGAGAAAACCCACCAGTTTTACTGGTGGATATTTACTTGAAGTATAAGATTACACTTTTGTATGTTTCAGTAGGTCCTGCTGATATAGCAAAATCTAATCTATATTCATTACCTGAGTACATTAAATCACTATTCTTTTAAAATATTATATGAATAAAAGCACATATATTTTCCCTTTTATTGAGTCTCTTTCATTCATATTTTTTTGTTCTTTTTATAGCTTAAATTTTCGTAAACAAATTTCATACAAGTGGTTGCCCATTCTATAATATTTTGTTTAGTCATAGTACCAAAAAAATTATGAGTAGTTGTGGATAGAAACTTATCTGCAACGGCATTCTTTAACTTATTTAACATTTCAGAAAAGACTACTGTTTTTTTCATTTTCACTTCCGCATTATGTTCCTTTTCTAAAATTATAAAATTCGATAGGAGTATATGAATTTTTAAGTATTTATAGTATAATTTGATTAGTTTAATTGACCATATTGAAAATAAGTTCAGGCTACGTGCTTAAGCACGTGAATTCTTAA
>CAYYCR010000167.1:0-2148 GCA_964470385.1 uncultured Muribaculaceae bacterium
TCATATTTTGTGAAGCAATATAAGAAAATATCGTATTTACACAATCTTCCATATTTTCTTTTGGAAAAGAAAGATATAGTTTTACCTGATGAAATCCTTTATCTGTATAACTTTGAAATTGTAAAAAGCCAGGCTGTTTTTCTGTATAAAATACATGAAGATTTGGATTATTTTTATAATGATTTTGCCATATTTCAAAATTAGCTTCAATATTTCTATCTTGTAATTCAGATTGACTCAGTCCATATGTTGCTAGATAACTATACAACATATTTTTACTAATTGGATAATTTGGGTTTTGATAATACAATTTCGCAAACCATTTTAAAAATTCATCCATTTCTTTTGCCCTATTCATATTTTTCACCTATAATTTCTCTTGTTTTTTCTAATTCTTCTGATAAATCTTTCGTTTTTTCATCATCACATAACAAAGTATCATCCATCTCTTCTTCTGATAAATTAGGTATTATTCTAACTCGTTTTCCATCAATTATAACTTCTGTATCCATTTTAATTCTCCTATTCTATAAGAAATTATAGCATAAGAAACTCTTTATTTACAAGAAAACTTGTATTAACAATATAAGTTATTGTTCTATATGAAAAGAAATAGGAAGTCCACAAATATAAAATATGACAACCTTTCATAAAAATGTCATCAAATTTTTGTATTTTATTCTTTAAAAATCCTTTTCTTAATAACAATTTGCCTTTTTTAAAAATAGTTTTTATGAATGATATTTAACAAAAAACACCTTAAATTATTTTCTTTCGTAACATAAAAAGATAATCCGTGCAAACACTTATAAAAAAAATATGAAATGAATCATATTTTTGTAAATAAATTCCATGGATAGCTCTTTGGTTTTTTACCAAAAAATACTAATTTTTCTTTAGTAACAGGATGATAAAAAGATAATTTATAAGCATAAAGTGCTATTTGTTGCCCTTTTTTACTATTTTGGTTATATTTTTGATCTCCATATAGTGGATGATTACGACTGGAAAATTGAACTCTAATTTGATGACTTCGCCCCGTTTTTAAATCAATATCTATTAAACTATAACTTTTTTTTTCCTCTAATACAGAATAATTTAAAATAGATTCCTTACCTGCCAAATCAACAAATACCTGATTCTTTTTTTCATCTTTTTTTAGATAATCAAATAAAGTTCCTTGTTTTTGTTCTAGGATACCTTCCACTACGGCATAATAACTTTTTTCCATTTGATGATTTCTAACTTGTTCTGACAATCTAGAAGCTGCTTTACTTGTTTTGGCAAATACCATAACGCCTCCTACTGGACGATCTAAACGATGTACCAAACCCAAATAAACATTTCCAGGTTTATGATATCTTTGTTTAATATCTTGCTTTAAAAGAGAAAGTAAATCAGAATCATTTGTTTGATCAGATTGGACTAACAAATTAATTGGCTTGTTGACAACTAACAAATGATTATCCTCATAAATAATATCAATCATTGCTTTGCCATCTTCCATAAATTCCACATGGTAATACTAAATTTCCATTTGTTATAGGAAGCCCTACTTCTCCAGCATCCACAATTCCTTCTGGATGTAAAGGAAGTATTGTTGTTTTTAAAATATTTTCTAATACAATACTTGAAATTCCTGTTGTATAAGAATTAATTAATACAAATAATGGTTCATCGCTTAGAATTTTCATGCAGGCATGTATTAATATATAAATACTATCTTCAAATTTCCACACTTCTCCATTTGGTCCTCGTCCATAACTTGGTGGATCCATTACAATTGCATCATATTTATTTCCGCGACGATATTCTCTTTCTACAAATTTTAGGCAATCATCAACAATAAAACGAATAAAGTTGTTCTCCAATCCTGATAATCTCCTGTTTTCTTTTGCCCATTCTGTCATACCTTTTGAAGCATCCACATGAACTACATCAGCGCCAGCTTTTGAACAAGCCATTGTTGCGCCCCCTGTATAGGCAAATAAATTTAATACTTTGATTTTTCGTTTACTGTTCTTGATTTTTTCCATCATGAAATCCCAGTTTACTGCTTGTTCTGGAAATAACCCAGTATGTTTAAAATTAGTAGGACTAATTTTAAATGTCAATTCTTTATAATGAATCGTCCAAAAATCTGGTATT
>CAYYCR010000168.1:0-2087 GCA_964470385.1 uncultured Muribaculaceae bacterium
AAAGCTTTTTTGAACCCCCAGACTATCTGGGGGTTTTCTTGAGCCAACAAAAAAAGCAACATCGTTGCTTCTATAAAATAAAGGGGTGTGCTATTTTAAGCACTACATTGATGATATGTAGCAAAATCTTAATAAATAATATCATCAATGCACTACCTAAACGGTAGCACAGATATTTTTTTTAAAAGGAGTGTGAAAGTATCTTTGCTTCAATCTCTCACGATATCATAATAACACATTAAAAGGTGCATAATGGTGCATTTTTTCAAAAAACAAAAAAAGAGACCATAAAATGTCTCTATCCGTTTGGAAAAACGGTAGTTGCTAATAGTATTATATTATAAGTCAAAAAAATTTACAATAAATTTAATTCTTTTTTTAAACCATCTTGTAAAACTTTAGAAAAATTTAAACCTTTTGTATCTGCCAAATTTTTCAACCATTCTGGCATAGTAACAGTAGTATTTACTGTTTTGGATGAAATTTTCTTTTCATGCTCAACAACATCTAATTCAATCATTGTTACAAAATCATTTTCCCCCACTTCAAGATTCATGTAATCAAAGGTTGGTTCTGGTAATTTACCTTTGTATTCTGGTAGCATATTATATAATGCATCTTGTGCCATATAGTATGCTTCTTCAAATCCAACACCAAACGTAAAAATATCTTCAAAATCAATAAATTTTACGTTATATGCCTCCCCCTCTTTTGAAAAAACTGCTGGATAAAAATATTTTTTCATCTTACTTAATTTGATAGTTGAATAGCACGACACAGGAATTATAATTTAATTCCTGTATGCTTTACTATTTGTGATAAAGTCCCTTTTGGAATATCTCCTTTATGGTTAGGGACAATACACGTTCTATTGTCTTTTTTATATTTCATATGTGAACCTTTTTGACTCACTAGAACCCAACCATCCTTTTCAAGTGCTTTTACCACCTTTTTAACAACTACCATTTTCCCTCCTTTCATTAACATTATATCACTTCCAGTGACACGTGTCAACACATATTTTATTATATGCATTATTTTTTCTAATATTCAAAAAAACAACTATTTTTTATTTTTAGTCGTCTTTTCTATTTTATTTATTATTCTTCGTATTGTCCATTTACTTATCCCATCATGCTTCACACTTATCTTATCATTGCTCCACTTATATAACTTTTTTTCAATATAAATCTGCTTATCACGTTCTTTATATTCTTTGAATATGTTATAAAGCCTGTCCACTTCTTTCTTGTTCTGTTTCAGTTGATTTTCTGCATATTCAACATCTTGTTCCATCTCCGAAATTTTAGCAAACACATCTAGCATTGGATCTTTGTGTGGACTGCTTTGTATAGGTTGCTTGCTATAATCAATTGCTTTTGCTTCAAGTTTATTTTTTTCTAACTCAATTCGTTCTTTCTTTGACGTTATCTCTGCTTCTAAGAGCTTTTGTTCTTTTTCAAGCTCAAATAAATCCATATACCAACCTCCTAATTCTTTTTAATGCTAATTATCTGCTCCCACACTTGCTCTTTTTGACTTTCCGTAAGATGTATGTTTTTAAATATGTTTGTCCTAATATCACGTTTTTCTTCAACCGTTGCATTTTTAAATTGTTCTTTTAAAATTGATATCCATTATTCAATGTATTTCATTTTATTTGCTCCAATTTTCTAATGTGATCTGCAAACATCTAATATCTGCTTTTTCAAACTCTTTTAAATCTGAATCTTTTAATCTTTCTTTAATATCTTTTAACATAACTTGTACTACTCGTTCATCAAGTATTTCAATGTGCTTTCTAATATAATCACATGTTTGATTTAATGCATATGTATGACGATACAATGCATATCTCAGAGAATGTATCATCATATCTTTTAGTTCATGATTGATTTCTAGCATTTTTGCACCTCACAATCACATATTTTTAAAAGTTCTTCTTTACTCATTGTTATCACTACTTTCTATTTTCTCTTAATAAATCAAGTATTCTATCAAGCTCTTTTCTAAAGAGTTCTTTCGATATAACTTGAATATTTGTTAATGTCAATATAAATTTGCTCAAAAAATGGAATTTAATTATG
>CAYYCR010000169.1:0-2049 GCA_964470385.1 uncultured Muribaculaceae bacterium
TTCTTTAAATAAGCATATCACATATTCAGTTTACCTACAAAAAAAATTTACACCCCACAAAATTATTCAAAAAAATTAAAATAGGCTATTTTTCCTAGAAAAATAATATTACCCCAAGTTAATGGAATAATAATATTGGGTGACTAATATGGTAATTAAACATTTAAGAGAAAGTAGAGAATTATTAGATAATAAAAAAAATTGTAAATATTTTGGCGACCACTTCTGGTTTAGAAATAGGAGAGAAATAATCTAACACAAAAGCGAGGAGCTAAAAGGACAAATACTACTCAAGCAACATACAATCAGCAAAAATGCTTTAAACTTAATACCAACATCGTTCTTATATCACTGAACTGTATAAGCCGTTTTCTATTAATAAGTTATTAGGTAGAAAAAAACAATAGATCACTTTGATTTATTGATTTTCCGTTTTTTTATAATAAACTTAGCAAGTTTTTTGGCCTTTCGCTATTTAGTGTGGGTAAGGGTCAAATAAAACTGGGTAAATCGAATTCTAATTTACCACATCTCAAATAAATCATATCAATGAAATAGTTATCGTTTTTATACCCTCTAGCAGAGCATTTAGTATTTTGAATAATACTATTAACCCCTTCCAAAATTGCATTTGTAAATTTATGTTCAAAATAGTTTAAAATATCATCCATATGTTTTTTTAGTAGTTTTCCAAATTCAATCATAGGGGTAAGTCTAGAATGAGATATCCAAAAGTAAAGTTTTCTCATCGCAATCTCTGCCTCTTTTTTTGTTTTACAATTTTCGTAAATATCTTGTAATGTAACTCTCATATTATAAGCCCTTGATGTTTTCAAGTTTAAATTACTTATACTATCAAATTTTTCCTTCTGATTATCCGTTAAATTCTTCTTATTTTTTAACCATAAATATTTCGTTTTCTTCAGTTCTACATTATCCTTTGCTTCGTTTCTTCTAACCTTGTCTACAGCTTCATTCGCATGCTTAATAACATGAAATCTATCAATTACTGTAGTTGCATTATCAAAGTTATCTGTTATTCCTTTTTTAAAACCTAATGACATATCACATGTGACTACCTCTATATTTTCTTTTAATCCATAATGCTCAATAAAATGATTTACAAATTTATCTACAGTGGATGAATCCTTTCCGTTTGTACAAAATATTACTTTTTTTCTCTCAATATCTACAAATAATGTTATATAATTATGACCTTTTTTACTTGTTTCATCTATTCCTAAAATTTTGACTTCTTCATAATTTTCTTTCTTCATTGCTTCTTCAACATAATGATGGATAATCCTCCATAGTCTAGTATCATATTCTCTAACTAGTTTAGAAGTTTGAGAAACTGTCATTTTCTTAACTAACTCCATAACATATGCTTCAAATAACAGAGTAAAGCCTGAACCTTTTCTAGCCCATGGAACTTCTACTATATTTATACTGTGATCTCCACATTTTATTCGTGGTACATTACAGTGTATATACGTTTTATGTTGAAAAAAATCCAAATGTCTCCATGTTCTTTTCTTTGTATCATATACACTATATAAGTTTTTATCATCTTCATTGATAGGAGATTTAAACTTTCCTCCATTCTCATAAGAGATTGTTATATGAAGCTTTAATACTTTATCTATCTCTTTCAGTTCTACCGCTGATACATACCACGGGCTAGTTAACCCTAGAGCTTTTGTAAATAGATCTACATTATTCATACCATCATATCCTTTTATTTAGGGTTTACTATAAATATGGATTTAAGGCAAATCTACAGGAAAAGTTTAAGATTGAAAAAGAGAATACAAGGACAAACATAGTTTGTTCATCTTGATCCTTGTATTCTCTTTTTCATTAATTATAATATTTTTCAAACAAAGTTTACCTTTGTTTGTTACTTTCTTCCCAATCTACACTCACTTTTCTTTACCCACACAATTTAGCGAATAACCTAATTTTTTTCTACCACAAATTTCAATCAAAGGTTAATAAGTTATTTCACCTTTGGATAGTTTGATTGCTTTTCTGATAGTTTGTCTAGAT
>CAYYCR010000170.1:0-2049 GCA_964470385.1 uncultured Muribaculaceae bacterium
TATCTTTTGGCCATTTATTAATATCATCTAATTCTAAATAATTATAAATCATTTGCCTAGATACTCCTAAAAATTTTGCCAATTTTACTTTTGAAATTCCTAGTTCATGCAATATATCATTTAACCTATTCATTACATCAACCCTCCTATTATCATTCTATCACTTTCTTGTCAAATGTCAAGTGTAAATAAAAAGTATACAAAGAAAAAAAGAGTAGAGAAATTGTCTACTCCTCTACCCTATTATAAATACCATAATCTTTGATTATTCTTCCTTACTTCCTTAATTAAACCTCCACCAAGACATTTTTCTCCATCGTAAAAGACACATGCTTGACCTGGGGTAACCGCTTTTACTCCTTGTGGGTATTTCACTAATATTTGATTGTCATCAATATATTCCATTTCAACAGGATTATCCATTTGTCGATACCGAAACTTGGCACTACAAGAAAAAGGTTTGCTATCACTAATCCAATTAATGGTATCAATTAAAGCACTATCACTATATAAAAATGGATTGTCATCACCCTCGGCAACATACAGAATATTTTTTTGTAAATCTTTTCCAACTACGAAGATTCGATTAGAATTTCCACCTAAATTAAGTCCTTTTCGCTGTCCAATGGTATAATACATCAAACCAATATGATTTCCTATTTTTTCTCCTGTTTCAATATTGATAATTGTTCCAGGAGTATTGGGTAGATAATTTTTTAAAAACTTTGTAAAATTTCTTTCTCCAATAAAGCAAATTCCAGTCGAATCTTTTTTCTTTGCTGTAATAAGATGATAATCATTTGCTATTTTACGAACTTCACTTTTTTCTAATTCTCCAATTGGGAATAAAACATTGGAAAGTTGTTCCTTTGATAATTGGGACAAGAAATAAGTTTGGTCTTTATTGTGATCAATTGCTTTTAATAATGTTCCATCTTTTATTCTTGCATAATGTCCAGTTGCAATGTAATCGGCCCCTAATTTTAAAGCTTCTTTTACAAACATATCAAATTTGATATATTTGTTACACATAATATCTGGATTCGGAGTTCTCCCAAGTTTTAATTCGTCTAAAAAATAAGTGAATACATAATCCCAATATTCTTTGACAAAATCAATACGATGAAGTGGAATTCTAATTTGTTCACATACTTTTAAGGCATCATTATAATCTTGTTCTTGTGGGCAAATATTTTCTTTTAATGTAGGATTTCCTAATATATCGTTATTGAGTGTAGCATCCCAATTTCTCATAAACAAGCCAATGACATCAAAACCTTGTTCTTTTAGCAAAATAGCTGCAACACTACTATCTACTCCACCACTCATTCCAATTACTACTTTTTTCATAAAATTCACCAGTTCTATTATAACATTAAAGAAACAAAATCCAAAATTTATTTTATATTTGTAAACAGTTTATCATATAAAAAAAGTTATGACTCCATTATTATTTGATGATTGGAAGAAGTATTTTCATAATGTTTGGAAGTGCAAAAGTTTCATATAATGCACTTACAAGTAATAGTATCATAGAAACACCAAGTACAACTGAGTATTTTCCCATAATAGATTTAAAGTCAATTGTCTTCTTTTTCATAACTGCTTCTATCATCTTTAAAGAAACGGATAGAGCATACATCATTAAAATCCCAAAAGCAATTAATGTCAATATTTGATGTGGGAAAACATAAGAAAGGGCTAATAAAGAACCTTTCCATTTATATACATATAAAAAACTTCCAATGGAAAATCCCAATGTAAAAGCTTTACAGAAAAATAAAAACAAAATAACTGGAATTCCTACTATTGAGACTCCAAGTAACCAAATCGCAACAGCAACAACTCCTCCATTTAAAAATGTATTCCATAAAATCGATACATATGTAATTTTGCCACTTTCTATTGTTTTTATATATTGTTCTAAATAATTTTTCACTAAGTTTTTATCTGATGAAGATAACATTGTAATAAAAAGAGTTCCTGTAGCAACTCCTACTAACATAAATACAAAAAGAAATACGGTGAATTTTTTATTCGTTTTAATTT
>CAYYCR010000171.1:0-2015 GCA_964470385.1 uncultured Muribaculaceae bacterium
CTACTAATATTCCACCTCATAATCTAACAGAGGTTATTAATGGAATAATTGCTTTAATTGATAATCCTGAGCTTACAGTGGGAGAGTTAATGGAATATATAAAAGGGCCAGATTTTCCCACTGGTGCTACAATTTTAGGAAATGCTGGAATAAAAAAAGCTTATGATACAGGAAAGGGAATTATCACAATTCGTTCTAAAGCCGAAATACAAGAAATGAAAAATGGAAAGAATCAGATTATTGTGACTGAAATTCCTTATATGTTAAATAAATCAGTATTAATAACAAGAATAGCAGAATTGGTCCGCGAAAAAATAATAGATGGAATCACTGATTTGAGAGATGAATCTAATCGCGATGGAATTAGAATTGTAATAGAAGTAAGAAGAGATGCTAATGCCAATGTGGTATTAAATAATTTATATAAACATACTTCTTTGCAAACGACATATGGAATCAACAATTTAGCTCTTGTTAATGATGAACCTAAAATATTAAGTTTAAAAGAAATATTGGAAAAATATATAGAACATCAAAGAGTAGTAATAATCAGAAGAACGCAATTTGATTTAGATAAAGCAATGGCAAGAGCTCATATTTTAGAAGGATTAAAAATAGCCTTAGATCATATTGATGAAATTGTTCAATTATTGAAGAAATCAAAAAATGATGAAGAAGCTTTAAAAGAATTGATGAATCGTTTTAACTTAAGCGAAATCCAAGGGAAAGCAATCTTAGAAATGAGATTAAGAAGATTGACTGGTTTAGAACGTGAAAAAATAGAATCAGAATTAGCAGATTTAGAAATAACAATTGCAGATTTGAAAGACATATTGTCAAAAGAAGAAAGGGTATTATCAATTATTAAGGAAGAATTAACTGACATAAAAAATAAATATGGGGATGAAAGAAGAACTAATATAGATATGACAGCCATTGATTTTATTGAAGATGAATCATTAATTCCTGTAGAAGATGTAGTAATAACTTTAACAAATAAAGGATACATAAAAAGAATAAATAGTGAGACCTATAAAACACAAAATCGTGGTGGAGTAGGTGTCAAAGGAATGGCTACTAATGAAGAAGATTTTGTTGAAAATTTAATTTCTATGACTACTCATGATTATTTATTATTTTTTAGTAATAAAGGAAGAGTATATAGAATGAAAGGATATGAAATACCTTTATATAGTAGGCAATCTAAAGGATTACCTATTGTAAACTTATTACCAATAGAAAAAGATGAGGCAATTAAAGTAATGTTAAAAGTTGCCAATGATGATGAAGCAAAATATTTAGTTTTTTGTACAAAGAACGGAATTGTAAAAAGAACAGATTTATCTGAATTTGACAATATAAGAGCAAATGGAAAATTAGCTATTTCACTTAGAGATGAAGATGAATTAATTTCTGTGAAAAAAACAAATGGAAATAATGAAATATTAATAGCATCATCAAATGGAAGAATGATAAGATTTGATGAGTCTGAGATTAGAATAATGGGAAGAAGTGCATCTGGCGTAAAAGGAATTGAAATGGATGATAGTATTGCAGTTGGTTGTGAAATTGCAGAGCCAGAGCAACAGGTATTGATTGTTACGGAAAATGGTTATGGGAAACAAACTGATCTATCAGAATATAGGTTAACTCATAGAGGAAGTAAAGGGGTCAAAGCATTAAATATAACTGAAAAAAATGGTAATATTGTTACATTTAATTCTGTTCATGGTGATGAAGATTTGATGATTGTAACAGATAATGGAATTATTATTAGGATATCATTAGAGCAAGTTTCAAAGACAGGACGTGTAGCACAAGGTGTGAGATTAATAAACTTGAAAGAAGAACAAAAAGTAGCAACGGCAACAGTGATAATCAAAGATGAAACAGAAATTGATCTTTCTAAAGTTACAAATGATGAAATCGAGGGTGCTTAAAAAGCTCTTCTTTTTTTCTAAAAAAGAAGAAATTCCACGTGAAACATAGATAAGAATCAAAAAGAATGTTCCACG
>CAYYCR010000172.1:0-2007 GCA_964470385.1 uncultured Muribaculaceae bacterium
ATAGTTCTTTACTAAATAATACGCCCAGAATAATACCCGTTCATTATGATTGATTCCATGAATAAAACTGTCATATAAATATTCACGCTTTATCTCATTTACTTCTTTTTTTAATTGTTCTATAAAATTATTTTCCACAAACCAATTTAATATCGTTCGCAAAGATTTTTGATTGGGATTGGTTTTTAATAATTCTCTATATCCTTTGTTATTTTCTTTTTTCAAATAATCTTCTAATAATGTCTGTTCTAATTTTCCACACAAAAATAGTTCTAATAAATCATTCATGATGCAATCTCATCCTCCACTACATTATATATCTAGAAAACTTTATTCGCAACTTTATAAAGTCATTGCTCTTTTCTATATTGTAAAATTTTCGCTTTATGAGTTAATAATCTATGATAACTTATTTGTTTCAAATCTTCTCCAGACCATAATCCTTTTGATGGATTGGGTTCTGGACCAATCATAATATGCTTTTCTATATCCTTTAATATTTCATTTGGAAACATCGATAATAAGTCACTCTCATAATATGGCTCTCCTTTTCTGATTCCACCTCTAATAAATGCTTCCACTAACTGATAAGCAAACTCTGGACTATTTATTTTTTCTATTCCAGCTTGACTTTTTTCTAAACAATCTGGAATTTTATAGGCAAATCTTCCCCCATTATAAAATATCAAACTTATAATATCTGGATCAGTTAAATAGCATTCTGGAAGATTATAGAGTTGTATAGATTCAAGCATTAGCATTAATCCATCTGACTCCAAAAACGTTTGTAATAACTCCATTATATAATCTTTATCTTTTAAAATTTCAGTTGGAGCATTACGAAGCATTTCTAAACATTGTTTTTCTGCAATTAAAGTCATTACTTTTTTGGATGATATTGATAATCTATTTGCCAATTCAGTCCCTTTTACGATTAAGAAAAGTTTTGCTTTTCCCTCTTCTGAAAAGTTATGATAATCATCTTCTATATTTCTATTTTGAATTTTTGATGCAACAAATGTCATATCTACATCTTTTCTTTGGTACATATCATACAAAAAAAGTAGTTCTTCTTCCGTAAATTCTGTTTTAGATTTTAATGCTAAAAGTTGTTGATGATGATTATATCTTTCTTCAAATTCTGCTATATCTGCTTTATTTTTCTCTTCATCTATTTCCCTAAGTTTTTTAATTACTTCAGGCAAGTATTCGATTGCAATTCCATCATATCCAATCGTTTCTCCATTATATTCTATACAATGCTTAATTTCACCATCGTCAAATTTAATTATTTTAAAATATAGAATAGGAATTAATTTTTCATCTTTAAAAACATAATAAACATAGATATCTCCAGCCTCTGGCTCTATTCCACTTGTTCTTAACTCCACACCACAAAGTTGTTCTATACATTCCTCAGGATCCTGTGCAATTTTCCAACTTCTTCGGCTATTTTTTAAATCATCATACAAATCGTGATAGGAGGCTCTTTCTCCTTTAGACTTGTGCGTCGTGTGTTCATATTTTTTCCAAATTCCTTTTTCCATTTTTACAACCTCCTAAATTTTTAACTCAATTTCAGATATATTATATCAAAACAGATATATTAAAGTCTAGTAAATTTTTAATACAAAAAAATAGATCGTTCTATAATCTATTTTAAAGCTTCCAATAATTCAGCTTTTTTCATAGTAGAGTATCCTTCTACATTTTTAGCTTTTGCCATTTCACGAAGTTCTGCTACTGTTAACTTGGATAAATCTGTATTTTCTTCTTTTGAACCTTTTTCTACAGTTTCCTTTTTTGGTGCCTTTTCTTCTTTAGAAGTAGTACTCTTTTCAAATGTTTTTCCATTTAAAGCATCTTTAGCAATTGTTACTAAGTCTGTAAATGCTTGCTTATTATCAATTGCGATTTCTGCTAACATTTTACGATTCACCGTAACTCCAGCTTTATTTAGTCCATTAATGAATCTTGAATAGCTAATTTCATTTTCACGACAAGCAG
>CAYYCR010000173.1:0-1994 GCA_964470385.1 uncultured Muribaculaceae bacterium
ATATTTCATTTAAAGATTCAGCAAATCGAAGTAGTACTTCACGACCTAATTCTGGGTGAGCCATCTCTCTTCCTTTAAAACGAATACTTACTTTAATTTTGTGTCCTTTTTCAAGATATTTTGACGAATTTTTAATTCTCGTATTAAAATCATGTACATCAATGGAAACAGAAAGACGATATTCTTTCATTTCTAAGTTATTTTCTCTTTGTTTTTTTAAATTTTCTTTTGTCTTTTTCTTGCTTTCATATTTAAATTTATTGTAATCCATGATTTTACAAACTTGTGGATTTGCATTTGGACTCATTAAAACAAGATCAAACCCTGCATAACTTGCAAGTGTAAGAGCATCTTTAATTGGCTTAACTCCTAATTGTTCTCCATTTGGTCCTATCACCATTACTTCTTTTGCACGTATTTGTTCATTAATCAACAATTCCTTATCTTTATTTGCGATAACCTGACACCTCCATAAAAAAGTGAATACACAAAGTATCCACTAGCAAACACAATAATATTGAAACATGTTTTCTATTTCATTTATCGGCTTTGAACCCAAAACGCTTCGTAATCGGGTGAGAAGTGGATACTTCTTCTTTCCTTTTTCTTTCTATTTGATATTACAATAAAATTCTATGTTTGTCAACCTATTTTAGTCTTTTTTATCAACAATTTTACTATTTTACTGCTCATTTGCAATAAATTTCTCTACTAACTCCAAATCATACAACATACCTTTTCCACCACTTTCTTTTTTCTTTGTACATAAAAGCAATTCTTTAAAGGCTTCTTTTTTTGTTTTAGCACTCTGATATACTCTACTAGATAACATAGCATCATAACTATCAGCAATTCCAATGATTTGGGCACCAAGATTAGGAATACTTCCCTTTGGGTAACCTGTTCCATTAAATCGTTCGTGATGAGATTCTATCATATTCAAAATATTTTCATTCAAAAATTGATTCAAAACAGGACGGGCCAAGACACAATGTTTTTTTATTGTTTCAAATTCTTCATCGGTCAATTTTCCATTCTTTCCAATAATCTCTTTGGGGATTAAGTATTTTCCGATATCATGAAATAATGCTGCTATATAAATATCTCTGATTTTTTCTTTTTCTAAATTCAAACTAGAGGCAAGTTCTTTGGCATATCTTCCTACTCTAAGTAAATGACCTAATTCATTCTCTTCCTCTAACTCAATATCGATATTTAATTCTAAATATTTTGAAAATTGTTCTAAATAAGAGTCCCTTTTTTTAGATTGTCCAAAATCAAATTTTTTTATTTCATGAAATGGCACAATAGGAATTTCTAACATTTCATATAGATATAATATATCTTTATCTAAATCTTTCTTATTTTTCACAATTAAAGGGCAACATATATGATAAATGTTTTCTTCAATATTTTTACAGTTCATATTCAATTGGTCAACTAATTTTTGCTCTAACTTATAATAACCTACCATATTTTAATTCCTTTCTTCTTTTTTTATACATCCTTTGTTGGAACAAGAATTTTTTTCCGTTCTAATAATATTATAGTTACTTTATCATATAAATCCTTACAAAAATAGTAATTTTTTACATTTTTTTCTTTTTTTTATAAATTATAGCAATTTTTTCTAATATTGCATAGTCCTTATGCTATTTTTCATGTTATTTGTTACTCTCATTTGAACTCATAAAAAATTTCAAAATAAATGAAAAAAGAGCTTATGAAGTTTATAAACTTATACAATAAAAACATCTCTTCTACAAAATACGTAAAAATTTAGACAAATGGAATTAACGTATCCTATTCTGTTTTAGAAAAAAGAACCTACACCGTAAAAATGAAATTTAACAAATCTTTGTCAATCTGAGAAGAGACAAAAATTCTTGTGAATGACACCGTCTCTGGTTACAATCTTTCAATTTCTTCTAATGATAACCCTGTATTTTCAGAAATAATTTTAACATCAATTCCAGATTTTTTTAAATTACTAG
>CAYYCR010000174.1:0-1990 GCA_964470385.1 uncultured Muribaculaceae bacterium
CTAAGACTAAATTTTCAAAGAACAATTCAGTGTCCGAACTATAGGACAACTTAATAATAACACATGTCCGAGATTACTGTCAATACTTTTTTGTCCGAAAATATAGACAAATTAAATTTAAAGTGATAAAATGGATTTATAAAGGAATAATCAGGAAGAAAGTAGGGATGATATGAATTCAGAAAAACTACAAAATTTATTATTAAATGCTATAGAAAAAGAAGGTATTTCTCAAAGAGAACTTTCAAGATTAAGTGGAATAAGTAGAAGTACTTTAAATGATATAGTTAATGGAAAAATAAAAAAGATCAAATTAGATGATCTTTATCAAATAGCAAATATATTGAAATTAAATTTAGAAAATTTGTTAGAAGCATGCGGATTTAAGAGCGTAATAAATTCGTTAAATGTTGATAGATATGAAGGTATGTCTGATAGAGAATTAAAAGAATTATTGGATAAATATTCTGAATCTGAATTTGAATTGCTAGATTGGGATGCAAAAAAAAGAAAACAATGTTCTGAAGTTGGTAAAAAACTATTTGATATTCAAAATAGAATAGAAACTTCTGAAAAATTAAATAAGAATTATACAAAAAAAGAAATATCAGAAGATATTAAACAGGTAATTGAAGAACTTAAACCGATACAACAAAAATATGACTATTCAAAATTACCAAGAAATAAGTAGGAGGAATTAACATGATAAAAGGAAAACCATTTGTTAAATGGGCTGGAGGAAAAAGACAAATACTTGATAAGATAAAAGAATTTCTCCCTGAAAATTTTAATACATATTATGAACCATTTGTTGGTGGAGGTGCAGTTCTTTTTGAATTATCACCAAAGAATGCAGTTATAAATGATTATAATTCAGAATTAATAAATGTTTATAATGTGTTGTGTAATGAAGAAAAATTTAAACAATTATGTAGAGCATTAAATAGTCATGAAACTAATCATAGTGAAGAGTATTATTATGAGGTTAGAAATAAAGATAGAAATAAGGGATCATTTAATAGAACAATTTATTTAAATAAAGCATGTTTTAACGGTTTATATAGAGTAAATAGTAAGAATGAATTTAATGTACCTTTTGGTAAAAAACTAAAAGTTAATACATATGAAGGCGATAATTTAATAACTGTTAGTAACTATTTAACAATGAATAATATAAAAATATTAAATGTTGATTTTGAGGAAGCAGTTAAGGATGCAAAAAAGGGAGACTTCATTTATTTTGACCCTCCTTATGATTCTGACACAAGTACATTTACAAATTATACAGAATATGGATTTGGTAAAGAAGAACAAAAAAGATTGGCTAAAGTTTACAAAGAACTATCTGATAGAGGATGTTATGTAATGCTTTCTAATCATAATACGACTTTAATTAATGAATTATATAAAGATTTTAATATTCATGTAATAGAAGCAAAAAGAAATATTAATGCTAACGGTAAAAAAAGAGGAAAAGTAGAAGAAGTAATTATTACAAATTATTAAGAGGGTGAGGTGAAAATTTTGTCTAAAAAGTATTGCTATGAATCAGATGATTTTAAATTAATACATGGAGATTCATTTAAAGAACTGAAAAAAATGGAAGAAAATTCTATAGACATGATTTTCGCTGATCCACCATATTTCCTTTCCGGAGATGGAATATCTTGTAGCGGCGGAAAAATGGTAAGTGTTAAAAAAGGCGATTGGGATGAAAAAATAAGTGTTGATGAAAAACATAAGTTTAATAGAAAATGGATTAAGTTATGTTATAAGGTTTTAAAAGACAACGGAACTATTTGGATAAGTGGAACAATGCATAATATATATTCAATCGGAATGGCATTAGAACAAGAAGGATTTAAAATCATAAATAATATCACATGGAAAAAATTAAATCCTCCACCTAATATAAGTTGCAGAGCTTTTGTTCATTCAACAGAAACAATTTTATGGGCTAAAAAAAATTTAAAAAAAGCTAAACATAAAT
>CAYYCR010000175.1:0-1911 GCA_964470385.1 uncultured Muribaculaceae bacterium
ATTATGCTAACCATCTAAGATTTGATACAACAGGAGGAACATATGGTTCAAATAATTGGGATAGACCAGCTGATTTGAAAACAGAATTCAATACTAATTTTTATAATAATACAGATTATATAGATGAAATAAGTAGGAGCTATGTAGCAGAAGGAATATGGTATATTGGTACGCAAAAAGATTATATAACGGATTTAGGACATTTTGAAGATGGAGAAAGAAGTGTTACATCAACAGGATATATAGGGTTAATGAGTGTAACAGATTTTGGATATGCATCAAACAATGTGGATTGTGAAAGAACTACGAAAATGGGTGCAAATGATAGAGACAATAAATGTACATATAATAATTATTTATTTCGTGAAAATGAGCATCAGTGGACTATAACACCGAATGGAACTGATTCTAAGAACGTTTGGTATGTAGTTAAAACTAGATATTTAGATTTTTGTGGTGCATATGCAACTATTAACCAAGCCTATCCCTCTCTCTTTCTAAAACCAGAAGTAAAAATAATATCAGGAAAAGGAACACAATCAGATCCTTATAGACTATCAATGTAATAGAAAATAAATAAGAAGTCAAAAAATTGTTAGAAGTGAATAAAATTTTGAGTATATTTTATTTCTAAAGAAAAACAGACATTAAATTATAATAAAACAACACACAGCCACTGACTTGTGTGTATCTTTAGTTTAAATTTGTTGTAGGTGATGAATCATTAAAAGTAAATAATTTTGAAGATATTTATAGAATGTTAAGATTGTTATTTGGCAATCGAAGATTTGTTTCTAATTTGAGCAATGTTAAAGTTAATTGGTTAGATATATCCAGTAATGAAGTAATTAGCTGTGTACTAGAGTTTATAACATCATTTGAAAAGGTTATTGAGTAATTAGATGAAATAAGAGTTGATATGGTGGTTACTTAATAATCCAAAACATAGACATCAGAAAAGAGGGTGTGACCCCTTGTCCGCAGTACAAACAAGAAAATAGGAAATTAGCGAACAGGGATATAGTTTTAGAAAATGTATAGAAAGCTAACCATTCCAGGGATTTACCTATACCAAAAAAAGAATTAGAAGAAGAAAGCATAAGAAATAAGAATAAACTTTTTTATAAAGTTAATATTAACATAGCTGTTATTAGATAACATCAAGCGAAATGTAGTTTAATTTGGAATATCAGCAAAAGAACTACAAGTTTAACAGTATCTGTATGAGTAATAATTACTTATTACACATTCATGAAACATTTTTCCGATTATTAATCAAAATAATATCAGGAAAGGGAACACAATCAGATCCCTATAGATTATCAATGTAATAGAAAATAAAAATTAAAATTTAATTTGACGATGAAATTAGAATATATTATAATAAGTACAATAAAGGAGATATTTTATGGCAGAAAATTTAGTACATTCATTTTTAGAATTATTTAGTGGGTTTACGAGTATACCATTTGGAAAAGAATTGATTATTTTTATTATTTCCCTAATGCCAATACTAGAACTTCGAGGAGGACTTATTGCAGCTTCTTTGCTAAATATGAATCCAGTAACAAGTTTTATTATTTGCTTTATTGGAAATTTGATTCCCATTCCTTTTATTTTATGGTTCATTACTCCAATTTTTGAAAGGCTAAAAAAAACCAAACGATTATCAAAATTAGTAAATAAGATAGAAAACAAAGCAAACTCTAAAAAAGAACAAATAGAGAAATATCAATTTTGGGGACTTTTATTATTTGTAGGAATACCACTTCCAGGAACGGGAGCTTGGACTGGTTCCTTAATTGCCTCTATGGTAGGAATGAATAAGAAAAAGTCATTATTGGCAGCCATTCTAGGAGTTACTTTAGCAGGTATTATTATGATGATATTCTCATTTGGATTATTAAAAGG
>CAYYCR010000176.1:0-1843 GCA_964470385.1 uncultured Muribaculaceae bacterium
AGTTTCAAGTGCTACTCCAACAACAATTAAAAGTCCTGTTCCACCTAATTGTACACTTGTTGGTAAGTTTGATACTGCTCCAAATACAATTGGAAGCCCAGCAATAAATGCTAGGAAAATAGCTCCCACAATTGTTATTTTGTTAAGTACTCCACTAACATATTTTTCAGTATCTGTGCCTGGACGTACTCCTGGTATAAAACCACCATTTTTATTTAGGTTTTCTGCTAATTCTTTTGGTTTTAATTGCAAATATGTATAAAAATATGCAAAACCAATAATTAATAAAATATATAAGATTAATCCTGTTCCTGAAGTCATTGTTAACCATTTATTTACAAATAATGTAAATCCATCTTTTTTCACAAATTGTGCGATGATAGCTGGTATGGATAATAATGCTGATGCAAATATTACTGGTACGACTCCAGCAGAATTTAATTTAAATGGAATATAACTATTTTTAGCTCCTACATTATTCACAGAACGATTTGCATATTGTATTGGGATTCTTCGCTCAGAAGTTTCTTCAAATACAACACCTATGATAATTGCTAAATAAACAATTACCAAAAGTACAAATTTTACAATTCCCAAAGTCATTGCTTGTGTGCTTGTTGTAACAATTAAACTTTGCCATGCACTTACAAACATTGTTGGAAGACTTGCAATAATTCCAGCCATAATGATTAGAGATATTCCATTTCCAATTCCTTTGGCGGTAATTTGATCTCCTAACCAAAGTAGAAATGCAG
Organism: uncultured Muribaculaceae bacterium; assembly: GCA_964470385.1. Taxonomy (GTDB): domain Bacteria; phylum Bacillota_I; class Bacilli_A; order RF39; family UBA660; genus MGBC102946. The sequence continues at coordinate 756 of CAYYCR010000176.1, forward strand.
TACCTGCTGTTAAAATAAGAGCAAATTCCATATACTCTAATGGCGTCCCACCTTTAATTACAGAAAATGAGAAAATATATCCTTGGAAAAATGCCAAAGCAATTCCTACTACTCTTGTAATTTGGTTTAATTTTGCTCTTCCAGTTCCTCCTTGTTTAGAAAGTTCTGCTAAATATGGAACGATATCCATTTGTAATAATTGAATCACAATAGAAGCAGTAATGTAAGGCATTACTCCTAACGAGAAGATAGAAAATTTTTCCATTGCTCCTCCACCCATTGCATTCATGAGTTCTAAGAACCCTAATTTTCCGGTATCAAAAGCACTTGAGTCTATTCCCGGAACGATAATAGTTGTTCCTAGTTTGAAAATAAATAAACAGAAGAAAGTAAAATAAATTTTCTTTCTCAAGTCTTTATTTTTGGGATTAAATATTTGCTTCATTGTTGCAAACATTTTAGATCACCTCTGCTTTTCCACCTAATTTTTCTATTTGTTCTTTTGCTACATTAGAAAATTTGTGTGCTTTTACAACTATTTTTTTCTCTAATGTACCATTTCCTAGTACTTTAATTCCATCTAACTGATTTTTGACTAGTCCCATTTCTTTTAAAAGCTCTGGAGTAATGACTGCTCCTTCTTCAAATCTGTTTAAATCACTTAAATTAATAACGGCATATTCTGTCTTAAATCTGGCATTGGTAAAACCTCTTTTTGGCAAACGACGGAATAAAGGTAATTGTCCACCCTCAAATCCTGGTCTTACTCCTCCACCACTTCTTGCATTTTGTCCCTTATGTCCTTTTCCAGCAGTCTTTCCATGACCACTGCTTGTTCCACGTCCAACAATTTTACGTTTTTTTGTTGCTCCAGTATTAGGATACATTGTATGTAATTTCATGTTATCTAATCTCCTCTACTTTTTTACCACGAAGACGTGCTACCTCTTCTATTGTTTTTTGTGATTTAAGGGCACTAAGGGTTGCATATGCCATATTGATTTTTGTATTTGATCCAAGAGATTTTGATAAAATATCTTTTACACCAGCAAGTTCTAATACTGCTCTAACAGGTCCACCAGCTTTTA
>CAYYCR010000177.1:0-1829 GCA_964470385.1 uncultured Muribaculaceae bacterium
AAAGCACATCTAATATACCAATTACTTTCTCTTTTGTCAATTGTTTTTTGGAATTATATTTTGATTTCTATGCAAATATATAAAGATAATTCAAATACTGCATTTAATACCACTTAATATATGCATAAATCAAAGTAAAACAATTCTTCTTACAATTTATTATATGAGGTAAGCTATGAAAAATGACTATTTTCTTTATCCTGTTTGTTTTTCTTAATTTTCTTATATTTTTCACAATATTTTTCGTTTCGTACTTGATTAAACATTATTCCTTTATTTTTATATAGAAATATTAATTCTTCTAATGCATGATTAATCACATAATCTAGTTGTTCTGAATAATTCATAATTTTTTTATGGTATTTATATTCTAGTCTGTCTAATATTTTATATTCCCCAGTAGGAAAAATTCTTAAATCTAAGTCATAGTCAATATATTTAATTGTTTTGTCTTCTATGATAAATGGTGTTGCAATGTTACAATAATAATAAATTCCGTCTTTTTTCAGTTGAGCAATAATATTAAACCAATTATTTTTAAAAAAATACATAATTGCTGGTTCTTTTGTTTTCCAGACACTTCCTTCTGCTTCTATTACTTGTGTTCGTTCATTTCCAAAGACTAAATATTCTTTTTGAATATCTAGCAAAACCGCTTCACTCCAGGCCCTATGTACTTTTCCATTATGCTTATAGCATTGTATTTGATAATTTTCTCCTATGTGAAATCGATTCATTTCATCACATCCTTAATCACCATTATAACTTGCTTTTCCAAAAAAAGAAAGTAAAAACACAGCAATACATAATTTTTTCTATTTCAATTCTATGATTGCTTTCAGAAAACATCTTAAAATAGGCAATTATCATATTGATATTTTTTATCAATGAAATCTGTCTAATATTTGTATTGATTCAAGCAATGGTTCATCACTATATTTCTAAGTCATATCATATCATCTGATATAGATATATTTTTTTCATGCTTCCAACATTCAAATTCTACTATCTTTGCAAACACTAAATTCTAAATGTATTAATATTTCCTACAGCAGAAACAAATTTTTTATGTACAATCTAGTTGGCTCTTTTCTGTTATAAATATCATCATTTTTAAATAGTATTTCCAATTTATTTTTTCAATATAGAACCATCTTTATCTTCAATTCTGATATTAGCTCCTACACTATCATCATATTCTATATAAGTAATACTTCATTTTTCATCTACAATCATATCTAAATAGGCCTATTTCCCCATATTTCTAAAACTTTATTATAATTATTACACCATTTGATCCATATGTTTTATAATGTTTATCGTTTTACTTGCATATTTAAGGAATGATTGGTCCCATCCTCAAAAAGTTATTTTTAACATCACTTTTATAATTGTTTTAAATGATAATTATCAATACCTAGATATTCTTACTAACTTACTTTTTAAATTATATTGTTTCAAATCTACTGCTCCAATAATTTGAAGTACAACTCTCTTGAAACTTATTTTTACATTAATTGTAATAATTTCTACATTTCCATATCCCCGATTTTTTAGTTTTCTTTATTTTATAAAGGCTGTAGTATACGAAATGACTGATAACCAAATTTTAAAGTGAAATTTTTGGAATAATTTTGTAGATTTTATAAGCTATCAGTTATTATGTAAAACAAAGTCATTATTTTTATTAACCAGTCATAAAGTTGAACATAACTTTTATAAAAAAGAACTGTCAGAAATTAATTAAATCTTCCAACAGTCCATGTATTATCTTAATGGTCGGGAAAACAGGATTTGAACCTGCAACCCCTTGGTCCCAAACCAAGTGC
>CAYYCR010000178.1:0-1824 GCA_964470385.1 uncultured Muribaculaceae bacterium
ATTATATAGAGTTCACCAATTTGAAAAACAGTAAATGGTAGTTTTATGTAAACCTGAAGATGCCATGGAGTTGTATCATAAAATGTGGCAGTTTACGGTAGAATTTTTTAGAAGTATGGGATTATCTGTTAGAACACTAGAATGTTGTAGTGGGGATTTAGCCGACTTAAAAGTAAAATCTTGTGATGTGGAAGCATGGAGTCCAAGGCAACAAAAGTATTTTGAAGTTGGTTCATGTTCTACTTTAGGAGAGGCTCAGGCAAGAAGACTTGGTATAAGAATGAAAACGGAACATGGAAATCAATATTTGGCAACGCTTAACAATACAGTCATTGCAAGTCCACGTGCTATTATTGCAATACTAGAACAATGTTATCAAAAAGATGGTAGTGTAAAGATTCCAGAAGTTTTAAGACCTTATATGGGTGGACAAGAAAAAATAGAAGTGAAAGAAAAGTAAGAGGAGTTAAAATGAAAGAAATAGAAACATGTTTGAATTTAATAGAGTTAGATATTATAAGAAATTGAGAAAATTAAGCTAGCAACAATGATAAAAAGATTGATTGATAAATATTTTGATATTTCTTATTTGATACTTATTATGATTGAGTTTATTGATATAACATTCATAGCAAACACTGAAAATTGTAAATAAACCTCTGTGTAGATTAAGAAAATCATGTTAAAAATAAATAATACATAAGATATAGTATATAATGAATTGTAATTAAGTAAGGATAATGTAAGTAAAAAGTACAAAATGAAAGGAAGTTTATCATATGCAGAAAGAAGTAGAAGAAATAAATGGTTTTAGAGATTTAAGGATTGTAGATAACTTTTATCAAACATCTAGTTTCTTTCCTATGCCAACTACGGAAATAGGAACATTAAGTGAAAATGGAGAAACAAATATTGGTTCTTATTCTTTATGCTTTCCATATTATATTGCTGGGAAAGATTATTATGCTATGATTTTATGTTGTAGAAATAGTTCTAATACGGCCAAAAATATTTTAAGAACTGGAAAGTGTTCTATTAATTTTATCACTGATGATAAAAAGTATTTTAAAGAAGCGGTAAGGCTAGGGTATCCAGGAGAAACAACAGAAGAGAAAATGAAGAATACCATATTTCATTTAGTAGATGGAAAACGTGCCAAAGAAAATCCAGAGGAGACGTTTCCAAAAGTTGTAAAAGAAGCATTTCAAGTATTTGAATGTACATGGGTAAAAGAATTAGATGGAGCAGAAAATGATAAAGTACAAGAAGAATATTTACCACCATATCATCAATTTAATGGAATTACAAGTCAACATGGAGCTCATTTCATTTTAAAAATAGACCATATTTTAATGAAGCCAAAATTTTATGATGCTATCATTAATGGAGTAGATAGTAGGAGTTTTCCAAGTATGCCAGTAGATTATGGATACCGAGACAATAAAAATTTTTGGTATACCAAATGTAAAAGATCAATTGCAGAGCCAATCCCAGCTAGTAAAGGAATCGGATTAGATACTGTAAAATATGCTGCTTCTAGAATGGATCCTGAAATTAAATTTACAGATGAAGCTTGTAAGAGATTAGTGAAAGTTCCAAGAATATTTTTGAATACAGTTTTAAAAGGTTGCGTTGCATGGGCTAAAGAGAATAATGTAACCATAATTACAGAAAAAGAAATGGAAATTATTCAAGATAAGCGAAATAAGGAAAAATAAAACAGGTAGGCATTTTTATATTTTATTAATACTATATAGATACCCTTTACTTTTTTTAAAATTAAATATTTTCTTTTGAATTTGACAAATTATGAAATTGTGTTAA
>CAYYCR010000179.1:0-1810 GCA_964470385.1 uncultured Muribaculaceae bacterium
AGCCAATGAATATATTAGAAAAAATAATATTAGCTTCAACAGATGAAGGAGATATAATTTTAGATCCATTTAATGGAAGTGGAACAACTGGTATTGTGGCAAATAAATTAAAGAGAAATTATATTGGAATAGAAAAAGAAAAGGAATATATAGATATAACTATAAAAAGAAAGGAAGAATTAGAAAATGAAGTATAAAGAGATGGATATAGAAGAAATATCTTCAATATTTGTAGAAAATTTAGTAGAAACAAATAGAGGATTTGATTTTTATGTAAATTGGGATAATGCAGAGGATTATAAAAACTTAGAAATAGAATTAAATGCTATGAATGTTTTAATTAAGGCGCAAGATATAGAATCAAAGTTCTATGATTTAGCAAGAAAAATACCAACTTTTGTTGCGACATTCCCTTTATTATTTGCACTTTCTAAAACAGAAAGACAAGATGTATGGTCAGGTAAAAATGATTTATCAATTGTAAACGAACAATTAGATGGTGATGATAATTATCAATATTCATTTAAAATAGAAGATTTAAAAAAGGGTTTAACTGATGATGAAATTGCAAATTATTATTTGCTATTTGATAGAATTGGATTAAAACATTTATTTGAAAATTTATTAGAAAAAAGTGTAATAGATTATGTAATTGGTGTTTTAGTTGGATTAGATACTAATGGAAGAAAAAATCGTGGAGGAACAGCATTTGAAGATGCATGTGAACCTATAATAAGTGAAATGTGTAAGTATTATGGTGTAGATTTAATTTCTCAAAAACAATTTAAAGTTTTAAGAGACTATGGTTTTGCAATTTCAGAAGATGTTGCTAATAGAAAAGCAGATTTTATTTTAGTTAAAGGTAAAAAAGTATTAAATATTGAAGTAGATTATTTCTTTAGAGGTGGTTCAAAACCTGAAGAAATAATTGATAGTTATATAAATAGACAAAATGATTTAGCTAAACTAGGAATAGGTTTTGCATTATTAACTGATGGAATGTGTTGGGATAATAAAGATAAAAATCAATTACAAAAAGGATTTAGAAATTTAGATAATTTAATGAATTATCATTTGTCTAAAACAGGAATGCTTGAAGAAATAATAAGCGAATATTTTAAATAAAAGGAGGGGTTTCATGAACGATAATATAGTTGGAAAAATATATATATTAACTAATCCATCTTTTCCAGATTATGTTAAGATTGGATATTCTAAAAATGTAGAAGAAAGATTAAATAGATTAAATAATTCAGAAGCTGTTCCTTTTGCTTTTAGATTATATGCTACATATGATGTAGAAACTCAATCTGCTGATAAAGTGTTACACAAAATAATTGATAAATTAAATGCCGATTTGAGAAGCATAGATACAATAAATGATAAAGTAAGAGTTAGAGAGTTCTATTTAATATCTCCAGAAGATGCTTATGAATTATTAGAGGATATTGCTATTATTAGTGGTACTAAAGATAGACTTCATTTATATAAACCAACAAAAGAAGAAGTAATCGAAGAAGAAACTGCTGAAAAGAATAGAGAATTATCTAAAAATAGACATCATTTTAAAGAAATAAAATTTAAATCAATTTTAACAAATAAAACATATTATTCAAAAACAAAAGATGATGGAACTTTAGGTATATATGAGGAAGAAACAAATATTGAAGTTCCTAATAATAGTAATCCATCTAAAAAACAAATATTATTACAAGCTGTAAAAGATTTAAATGGTGAAGTAGAAAGTAATATTACTTTATATCAATTACAGCATAGATTAGAAAAAATAGTAATAAAGGATTAATTTCAT
>CAYYCR010000180.1:0-1800 GCA_964470385.1 uncultured Muribaculaceae bacterium
CCAAAAGTAATTAAAAAAGGAAGGAGCAACCGTTGTAACAAATTTTGAAGAATTTGATATTATAGATCGAGAAGAGGATTTGAAAAAACGTCCTTCTGTTGTAACGATTATGGGACATGTTGATCATGGGAAAACGACTCTTTTGGATTCTATTCGAAAAACGAATGTTGCCTTAAAAGAAGCAGGTGGAATTACACAAGCAATTAGTGCTTATCAAGTAAATTATAAAGGGGAACCAATTACATTTATTGATACTCCTGGACATGCTGCATTTACGGAAATGAGGGCAAGAGGAGCATCCATTACAGATATTGTTATTATTATTGTAGCAGCTGATGATGGTGTAATGCCTCAAACCAAGGAAGCAATTGATCATGCCAAAGCATCAGGCGTTCCTATTATGGTTGTTATTAATAAGATTGATAAGCCAGATGCGAATCCAGAACGTGTTATGACAGAGTTAACAGAATATGGACTTACTCCAGATAGTTGGGGTGGAGATACCGTTTATACGAATGTGTCTGCCAAAAATGGAGATGGAATTGAAGAATTATTAGAAAATATCTTATTGGTAGCAGAAATGCAAGAGTATAAAGCGAATCCAAATCGATATGCCAGTGGAACTGTGGTAGAATCAAGACTCGATAAACATTTAGGTCCTATTGTAACAATTTTAATTCAAAATGGTACGTTACGTTTAGGAGATCCTATTGTCGTTGGTCATGCTTATGGAAAAGTAAGAACAATGAAAAACGATAGAGGAGAAGAAATTATGGAAGCAGAACCATCTCTTCCAGTTGAAATCACAGGACTAAATGAAACACCAATCGCTGGAGATAAATTTATGGCATTTGAAAGTGAAAAACAAGCACGTAGTATAGGCGAAACAAGAAAAACGCAAAATCGTTTAAAAGAAAATGCAAGTAGAAATTCAGTGAGTTTAGATGATTTATTTGCCCAAATCGGGGAAGGATTAAAAGAAATTAATGTTATTATTAAAGCTGATGTAAATGGAAGTAGTGAGGCTGTTAAAAACTCATTAGAAAAAATAGAAGTAGAAGGTGTTCGTGTTAAAGTCATTCGTAGTACGGTTGGGGCCATTACTGAAAGCGATATTATTTTAGCCAAAGCTTCTAATGCCATACTAATTGGTTTTAATGTAAGACCATCTAACAGTATTAAAGATTATGCCAAAGAAAATGGAGTAGAAATTAGACTTTATAACATCATTTATAAGGCTGTAGAAGAAATGGAAGCAGCGATGAAAGGAATGCTAGATCCAGTATATGAGGAGCAAGTAATCGGAAGTGCCGAAGTAAGACAATTATTTAAATTTTCTAAAGTAGGTACGATTGCTGGGTCTTATGTTACCGATGGAGTCATTAAAAGTAATTCTAAAGTTCGAGTTATTCGTGATGGAATTGTGATTTATGATGGAAATTTAGGATCTTTACAAAGAGAAAAAGATAGTGTAAAAGAGGTTAAAAAAGGATTAGAATGTGGAATTACAATAGAAAATTATAATGATTTGCGTGTAGGCGATATTTTTGAAGCTTATGAGATGGTAGAAGTAAAATAAAGATGACAAAATTTAAATCATCTTTTTTTATATTAGGATTTCGTTGTGAGAAAAAATTGGCAGGAGAAAATATGCTATGATAAAATAATTACACTGTTACAATAAATTAAAAATGATTGTAAAGAAGGTTATTTTACTGGATTCAAATATAGAAAGTTGATAAATGAAAAAAACTATAATATAATAGAGATAGGAAGAGGTAAAACATTATGAAAAAAATA
>CAYYCR010000181.1:0-1793 GCA_964470385.1 uncultured Muribaculaceae bacterium
GGTGCTTCCAGATTTCACACATTTATTTATAGTAAATTTATGGTATTAGAAAGTGTAGAAAGATGCTTAATTGAAACCTTTAATATGATTGGTGGAATTCCAGAAGAATGTTTAACTGATAACATGTCTTCCATTATAAATTATTCACAACATGATTTTACTACTGAATTTCAAGCATTTAGTAAAGATATGGGATTTATTCCAAAACATTGTAAAGTTGGACATGCATTTACCAAAGGAAAAGATGAGTCTTGCAATCGCTTTATGAACTGGTTATATCCATATGATTATGAATTTAAAAATGAAGAGGAATTAATTACGATTATAAAACAATTAAATAAGCAAATTAATAAAGAAATTAATCAAGTTACCAATATGCCACCTATCGTTTTATTTCAAAAAGAAAAAGAATATTTACAACTTCTCCCGAAACAAGCAATTATGGATAATTATTTAGACACTTTAATTCCAGTTAAAGTTCAAAATACAATGTTAATCCATTATAAGGGATGTAAATATTCAGTACCTAAAAAGTATATTAATCAAACTGTAAAAGTAAAGAAATTTGATAATAAACTTCATATATATTATAACAAAGAATTGATTGCAATGCACGAAATATCAAATCAAAAAATTAACTATCGTGAAGAAGATTATATTGAGGGTTTATCTTCCACAATTTATAGTAAATCACAGAATGAAATAGAAGAACTTGCTGAACATAATTTGAAATTATTAGAACGCATAACAAAGTAGAAAGAAGGAATTAAGATGAATTATATAAATCTGCTGGAATTGGAAATAAAAATTAATGATTATTTATATATGGTAAGACAAAGTTTAAATCATGCCAGTTCTTATTTGGTCAATAATAATTGTAACTTAGAAAAAGAAGATATTATTTTTGAGTTATCTGATGCTGATGATTATATTAATTATATTGATAAATTAATTGAAATGTTGGAAGCTGAATATGAGCATAGAATAGGAAATAAGCATGAGTAATTATAATAAGCTTTTAAATAATTTAGAAACATTAAAATTAGATAAAACCAAAGAAAATATTGATGTATATGCAGATATGATTAATAATAAACAAATAGATTTTATAAATGCATTGTATGAGCTTACGTCGTTGGAAGTTGAATTACTAGAACAAAAAGTAATACATGGTTGTGTGAGTGTTGCAGGATTTCCTTATTTAAAAACTCTTGATGATTATGATTTTTCATTTCAACCTACGATCAATAAGGACAAAATATTAGAATTTAAAAATTTAAGATTTATAGAGCAAAAGGAAAATATATTATTTGTTGGTAGCCCTGGTGTAGGGAAAACTCATTTGGCAATATCGATTGGTGTTCTATGTGCAAAAAATAGATATAGTACTTATTTTATAAATTGTAATGATTTAATATCAAATTTAAAGAAAGCATATAGTGAAAATAGATTAGAAATAAGGCTAAAGCATTATGCAAAATATAAAGTTTTAATTATTGATGAGGTAGGGTTTCTTCCGATAGATAAATTAGGAGCAAATATATTGTTTCAATTAATTAACAAAAGGTATGAACATACAACAACAATAATTACAACTAACAAAACTTTTGGAAATTGGGCTGAGGTATTTGGAGATCCTATTTTAGCTAATGCTATATTGGATCGTCTACTTCATCATTCTCATGTTTTTGTTATTAATGGCAAGTCATACAGAACCAAAGATATATTGGAAGAAAGAGATGATGATATTCATTAATGATTCTATTTCAAAAAAATATGCAAATAGTTAACAA
>CAYYCR010000182.1:0-1793 GCA_964470385.1 uncultured Muribaculaceae bacterium
GGCCACCTTCATAATAAACGAAATTGACTAGAATAATGTGCCATTTCAATTTACAATTTGAATTTTACCATAAAAACTAAGGATTGTCAAATTGTAGACATTATAGTATATGTGTTTATAGTAAAAAAGAGAAATTTATTTTTCACTTTTTACCTTTTATGTTATTATATTTAGCATAATAGTTTTAAATATGTAATATTAATTGCTTCCTTAATTCTAATTTTTTCATTTTAAAAATATAATCATCATCAAACGAATATTCTAGTTCTTTCATAGCTTCCCCTCTTATGCCAAAAATAGTTAATGATTATATTTTGCAAAATTATAGGAGTCTTTTACCATATCTTTAATATCATAAGTACTAACCCAACCAAGTTTCTCTTTCGCATATGTTACATCAGCATAACAAGAAGCAACATCACCAACTCTTCTTCCTACTATTTTATAAGGAACATCAACACCATTATATTTTTTAAATGCCTCTACTAATTGTAAAACACTGTAACCTGTTCCTGTTCCGATATTGAAAGTATCAATTCCTTTTTTCATTAACACCCATTCAATAGCCTTTGTATGTGCCTTTGCTAAATCAACAACATGAATATAATCTCTTACCCCTGTTCCATCTATAGTATCATAATCATTTCCAAATACAGATAATTCCTTTAATTCACCTATTGCAACTTTTACAATATATGGCATCAAATTATTAGGGATATCATTGGGATTTTCACCAATCAATCCACTTTTATGAGCACCAATTGGATTAAAATATCTTAATATCGCAATATTCCAACTAGCATCCGCTTTATAGACATCTTGTAATATCCTTTCATTCAGGATTTTAGTTTCACCATATGGATTAGTAGCTTGTCCTACTTCAAAATTTTCTTTAATTGGTAAACTTTTGGGTAATCCATATACAGTGGCACTTGAAGAAAACACAATATTTTTTACATCATTTTTTTGCATTACTTCACAAAGAAATAAAGTACTGATTATATTATTTTGGTAATACATAAGAGGTTTTTCTACTGATTCTCCTACTGCTTTATAACCTGCAAAATGAATAACTGCATCAATGTCATGGTTTTCAAATATTTGTTCTAATAACTTTTTATCGCATACATCACCACAATAGAAATCAAAATGCTTTCTGGTTATCTCCTTTATTTTATCTACTACCTCTATTTTTGAATTACATAAATTATCAATTACAACTACTTCATGGCCATTATTTAAGAGTTCTACTACTGTATGACTTCCAATGTACCCAATTCCTCCAGTTACAAGTATTTTCATATATTCCCCCTCATATCATCTTCCAATAGAACGATACGTAATTTCTTTTGTATCTTCTAGACGATAACAATTTCTTCCATCATACACACGTGGTACTTTCATTAATTTTTTATACTTTGGAATATCAAAATTTTTGATTTCTGGCCATTCTGTCATAATTAGTGCAGCTTCTGTACCAGTAATCGTTTCTTCTATTGTATCAAAATAATGAATAGTTCCTATTTTCCCATCTTGTTCCAATTTATATTTTATTTTTTTCTTAAAATTTTCTATTGAAATTGGATCATAAGCCCTAATATCAGCACCAGAATCTAATAGCAATTCAATATTATCAACAGATGGAGCTTCTCTTAAATCATCAGTTCCAGGTTTAAATGTAAGTCCTAAAACAGCAATCTTTTTTCCTTTTAAATCTTTAAGTTCTTCACGAAGCTTCTCATATAGTCTTATTTTTTGTTTTTTATTAACTTCAATACATGCTTTAATTGTTT
>CAYYCR010000183.1:0-1785 GCA_964470385.1 uncultured Muribaculaceae bacterium
GCTAAAGCTTTTTTGAACCCCCAGACTATCTGGGGGTTTTCTTGAGCCAAAAAAATATCATCCTTATGAATGATATAACCAATGAGTATATTTTTTTTGAAATTCTTCTTTTTTAGAATCTTCTAAAAGATAACAATTTTTAACATTGAGAGAGGCCGATAAAATACCTCTACAAATTAAATCTAACTCTTGAGCCAAATCCAATTGTCCAGATGCTGCTCCAAAATATTCAAATATTTTGTCATTCATACTGTCATATATTGGTTCCCAGAAACAGTATTTCATCATTTCTTCTAAAACTGGTAAAAATTCTTGATATTTTAACATTACTTCCCATTTGGATAATTTTGTTTGGTGCAAACACAAAATTGCAGTTTTTGTTCCAAACCTAGAAGAAACAATTCTAAAATCTCCATCCCAAATTTTTGCAAATAAATAAGCAATAAAATATTTACATTCATTTTGACATAATACTTCTTCTAGTGGTTGTATTGGTTTAATAAAATAAGATCGATTACCAGATATATCGCATCCCCGCTTAAAAAAATAAAAATAAGTTCGTTTCATTACTTCACTATTTAAAGTGGATTCTATTTGTGGTACTTCAAATTTATGATTGTTTTTTGAAACATTTCTATAACGTTCTTTATTGTATGAAAGGTTTAAAAATGTAGAAGATAAATTTCTTTCTAAGTTCATTGGTTCTAATCTGATATTCCATTTTTGATTTAGAATTTTTCTAATAGATTTTGTTCCTCCAAAATTAATGATTACATTTTCTTTATTACTAGTATATTCAAAAGGCAATAAACCAGCACCTGTAATTATCTTTTCCAACTGTTGTTTATTTAGTATAGTACGAACCAATTCACAATATAGGAAATTTAATGGACAAGGGATTTCTTGTTTGAATATTTGTAACAAGCTTTGAAACGATTTTGTTTCTATTTTCGAATAAAACCAATTAAAGCTTACCACATAACCATCTTGTTTCGCTGTAATGGCGATGGCTTCTATAAATTGATTTTCTTTTAAAGATTGTTCATAAACGATGGTATCTTCTAAAGGAATTCCCTCATAACCAGAATCATTTAAATATTGCATGATTTTGTAAATGCTTTCCTCATTTGGAATCATTAATTTTATTCCATGAGTTTCTATATTATCATGACAACTAGATAACAATTCTCTTACTTTTTTTTCCAATTGACATGCTTTTTTTTCAGAAAGGGATTTCCATTCTTTGAAGAATTGATAAAAACTCCTTTTATAAGTTTGTTTTTCTAATTGATCATAAAGTTCACTCTTTGTAATTTTTTTTCCCCTTTTTGTTAACTCTATTTCTAATCCCTCTATCAAAGTTTGTCTAATTCCATAATAACGTTGTCCAAAAATATCAATGATTTCGATTTGTGGGAAATGGCGTTGTTCTAAATAAAAATTGACAATTTCATTTATCCGTAAATAAAGACCTTGCTCACTCATAACATCCATTCTTCCCTTTAATGAAATCACTTTCTGATACTGAAGCTCCATAAGAAGTGGAAATGTTTCTGTAGTAGCAAATACTTTATATGAAGAATTACTTTCTAATACTTGTTTTAAAAAAATTGTAAGTTGCTCTTCAAAAGTCATTCTCTCACACCTTTCTAAAATTTGAAAATTATTATAATCTTTTTATACATAAAAATCAAGAACAATTTATTGAGGTCACTGAAAAAGTGCCTTCAAAAAAAAATCAGGATTTTGAAATTAGAAATTTCTACCCTGATTTTTTTTATTTTT
>CAYYCR010000184.1:0-1775 GCA_964470385.1 uncultured Muribaculaceae bacterium
AATTTCTAATTTCAAAATCCTGATTTTTTTTGAAGGCACTTTTTCAGTGACCTTAATTTTGTTCCTTGATTTTCTTTTTTTTATTTTTTAGGATGAGAATGTTGAATGAAATCATCTTTCATGTCGACGATATAAGGTTCCATATATCCGCATTCTGGGCATACTGCACATTTTACATTTCCAATACTTTCTTGATTGGTTTCGGTTATTTTGAAACCTCCCTCTACTTGAACATTCAAATCTTCTATCATTTCCTTTTCACATCTTAAACAAGTTCTCATATATTGATTCCCTCTTTCTATTCTATGATAATGGTATTTAAAATTTCTTGAATATTTTGATCAGTGAAATATTCTAATCCTACAAATGTAAAACTATATCGTTTTCCATCTTTTAAAATAGTGACGATTTTTAAATCACTTGTAGAGTTTAAGATATATCCCTCATAATCACCGTCTACTAGTGTCATATTTTTAATCGATGGAAGAGCAATAGATATCATTGTTTTTAGGGAATATCTATTTCTCATTTCACTAACTCTTGTAAATAAATGATTTTTATCATTTTTGTGTTTTTCTAAATACTTAAATAATTCAATATCATTGGTAATATTTCTTTGTTTTAGATATTTTTTTATTCCAGAGGTTCTGACTTTAGATGTGTTTTCTCCATAAAGAATAGAATCCCTCGTTAATATATCTGTATAAGTATAAGAAGCAATATCGATCCAAAAAAAGGCTTTCTTATTTCCATTTTCATCTTCAATTGCATATTTTGCATAATCTTTCTCATTCTCTTGTTGTTTTAGTTTTTGAGATTCTGGAAATTCGTTTTTTACTTTCACATTCGAAAATGATAGATATTCATCATCTTTTAACGATTTGTTCCTAATTGTCACCGTATCTTTAAATGTGATATTTTCAATAATTTCTTTATAATTTTCCTTTTGCCTACCAAAGTCATAATAGTATAAGTAAAATCCTTTATATCCAATATACAGTCCAATGATTAAAAAGAATAAAAAAATTATTTGCCTTTTTCTTTTTTTGGGTTTTTCTTTTGTTGTTGATTCTTCCTCTATTTCCCTAGTTGGTTCTTCATTTAATATCTGTTCGTCTATTTTCATAACTGGTTCTTTATTTAATATCTGTTCATCTATTTTCATAGCTGGTTCTTCATTTAATGTTTGTTCATTTATTTTCATAGCTGATTCTTCATTTAATGTTTGTTCATTTATTTTCATAGTTGATTCTTCATTTAATGTTTGTTCATTTATTTTCATAGTTGATTCTTCATTTAATGTTTGTTCATCTATTTTTTCAATTGGTCTTTCATTTGACATTTGTTCATCTAACATAATAACACCTACTCTGTGTTTATTATATCCTATTTTGCTTTATAAATATATTTTTTTTAGAAAATGTTTCATTTCATTTACTATTTATTGACAGGAAAAAAGTAATTATTTTAATACACAAAATATATATGAAAATGACTATTTATTATATTTAGCTACTATAATCTATAATAATGATAGGCATATAAAAAACAGATAGTATGAATTTACCTGTTTTTCTTTCTTATTTTATCGTGTAAGGAATAGTACAAAATATACAAATCCAATTACAATCACGATAGCTATCAAAGCTTTAAGTGCTATATCTTTTATTTTTTTCATTACTACTTACCACCTTTAAATTTATAAATAATATTATAATCTTTATAATCATTATTACTTTTTACAAAACCGCTAATTAAGGTTTGGGCATTCTGGT
>CAYYCR010000185.1:0-1732 GCA_964470385.1 uncultured Muribaculaceae bacterium
TTGTAACTCAGTAGGATAGAGTATCCGCCTCCTAAGCGGAAAGTCGGCAGTTCGACTCTGCCCAAGGACGCCAGATAGAAATATAAATCTTTAATATAAATGCTTTAAGCAAGAAGCTAAAATAAAGATTTTTAAATAAAGCGAATTGATAGAGATGTATTTTTTAAAGTATCATATGTGTTGATTCAATATGGGCAAGATAATTTAAGTATTGTTGAATATATCTTATCAAAGAAAAGAGATGAGACATAGGAAAATCTCACAAAATAGCGACCGTGAAGATGAAATGCTAATGTTTCGTCTATACATTTAATATATTAGAAATGTCAATAAATGATCTTATATTAATGGCTTTGGAACTGTTGATTCATATACTTCAAAAATGGTTTAAATTGGTATATAATTGAATTATCAAAGTGATGTAAGACAAATATTATTAATAAACATTAATAATATTAAGAAAGGATTAAAGAATGGACGAGAATCTATTATTTGGGATTTTATTTGTATTAAGTGGTATAGCCATAATATTAATCCCATTATTAATTGACTATATCAAAAGTAAGAGATGTACTTTAGAAGTACGTGCAGAATCTAGAAGACATGGAATTTATGGCATATCTAGGACTTGGATTACTACTATTTATACTTATATCTATAATAATGTTACATATGAATGTGAAATTAGGGGACCTGGTGAACCATCGCCTATAACAATATATATTAATCCTAATAAACCAAAGGAATTCTTTTATAGAAATTATAATCAGAGAAAACTAGACAATAAACTAAAATTCTTAATGTCTGGCATGTTCATTATTTGGGGAATTCTTTTAATTCTAGTCGGATTAGGTGTTATTGACTAGAGAAAATATCGAAAAAATATGAAACTAAATTTATGTAGATAATTTTAAATCTAATTAAGTGCCTATGAATAAAAAAATATGTCAATAGTTTTTGAATAGTTCCTATAAAAAGGAGCTATTTTAACGTTACTATTTACAGTAAAAATGAAATATAAATAAATGTACGAAAAAAATAGATAGTGTCATAATCTATGAAACAATTATGTATTTTAGTTATCATATGCTTATATATTTTATAAACAGGCATAACAAAATTACCATAAAATTCATTAATTATAACTAATAGAATATTGACTCTCTTGTATACTAATTCTCAAACAGACATCTCAAAACAATTACAATTAATGGCTTTGGAACTGTTAATATAAGTTTTTTTGTGCTATAATATTATGTATAGATAGAGTGGTAAATAACAATTTATAGAGATGATAGGAGTTTTAGAATATGGCTAATGAAAATAAAAAAGATTTTAATGCTATGATGAATAATAATAAAGATATGCCCAAAATACAAGTTGTTCAAGATGAGAAAACAATAAAAAAATATGGTGGAACCAAAATGTTTTTTGCCCCACCAATTTATTATGACAAGTTAATGAAAAAAGTACCAAAAGGAAAACTAATAACAATTGGTATGATGAGAGAATATCTAGCAAAAGAAAACAATGCCGACTTTACTGATCCTATGACAGCAGGAATATTTGTAAATATCGTTGCTTGGGCGAGTTTTCAAAGAAATACTGATATTACACCATATTGGAGAGTATTAAAATCTAATGGCGAATTAAATGCTAAATACCCTGGGTCTATAGAATTACAAAAAAGATTACTTGAGGAAGAGGGACATACAATTATTTCAAAAGGAAC
>CAYYCR010000186.1:0-1714 GCA_964470385.1 uncultured Muribaculaceae bacterium
GATAGTTAAATTTTTGACTTTAACTTGGGGTAAGGGGAAGTCTACCCTTTTTTGGGTAATTTACTAAAATAAATTTATTTTTTGTTTTCAGGTTAAACATCTCCTTTCTGAAATGCACCCATTAGGGTAGACATTCAAAAAAGGTCTAATGTATGCTAGAATACATCTCCGAAAGGAGGTGTTTTATCGTGGCTGAAAAGGTTAATAAAACTTATAGATATTCATATGAGGAAAAAATGAGGCTTTATCCAAAAGAAAAGATGTACATGAATTAATCTTGCATTCAGACCAAGGATTCCAGTATACATCTTATGAATACAAAGCTATCTGTAAATCTAATGGAATACAAATTTCTATGGCAAGAAAAGGTACTCCAATAGATGATTCTCCAATTGAGAGTTGGCATTCCCTTTTAAAGAAAGAAACTTTGTACAACAATAATATCACATCTTTGGAAGAATATATACAATTAGTTGAAGAATGGATTGGATTTTATAATACAGATAGAATTAAAGGAAAGAAAAATACTAAAAAGAAAGAATATAAGAGAAATGATAAATAAGAATAAATTAATATATAAAATAATTGCAATCATTGATTATCTAAAGAAACACAATGGATATGAGTATAAATTATACAATATTTGTTATCCCGCAGAAGATATTGAACCAAATTCAAATATAGTTGAATATGCTGAAGATGTTCTAGATATTGTAAAATTATCACTAGAGATTATATGATTGGGGCTCTGCCCCAAACCCCGAGATTTATCGCTTTCGGGTACCGAAAAAAGGAAGTCAAAAAAAGAAAGTTGCCTTCCTTTTTCGTATACCATTACTTAGTGCTCTGGTCACTCCTCAGTGTTGCCATATCCCCAAAGTAATGTCTATTACTATATCACTTTTTTGATAAAAGTCAATTTTTATATTCATAGACCTTTTTATTGTGTATTCAAAATGAGGTTCACATCATTTCAAGGTGTTTTTTATATCATAACCAAAATTAGGTTTTTTTATATTGTCTACTTTAAAGGGTGCAGGGTTTTATTGAACCAAAAAGAGAACTAAAATTTTAGTCCTCTTATACAGTTCATTTATCATTAGTTTTTGGTTTCACCAACACTACTTGACATTGAACCTTAACATACCACTTTGGCACCTATCTGTATCAATGGTTTATACGTGTCCGTTGATTTATTTTTTTTAGTCATGTGTGTAAAAATATTATATCTGTTCAAATTCTTCATTTGCAAAATTCATTCCATAGAGTTATAGGTGCCTGGGCGTTTTCGCGGCTCCTGGGTGGAAGCATGTAATTGCTATTCTGATAGTTAACGTATTGATCCCCCGACTCAATCGTGAGCTCCGAGCGAGGTACACTTGTACCCGTTCCCTTGCAGACCTATTACACTGGACGAGATTGACGATTCACTACAGGCGTAGCTGGGAGCCCGACCAGTGTAAGACACCACGTCCGATCTGTAAATGGTCGCTGTGCACGTTGCTGATGTGCTGATTGTCACGAGGGTTTTAGTACTCTGGTCGTAGTATGACACATTGAGGGGTATTGATTCGCCGTAATTTGGTGCGGCTTGTCCATCATAACTAGAAGAAGTAGTCCCTTTCGTAGCACGCCATGCATTGCATGCTACCTCTTTCACACTAGCTTTAACAGTAATATATCTGTATCTCACAGTTTTGTTACCCGCTTGATC
>CAYYCR010000187.1:0-1712 GCA_964470385.1 uncultured Muribaculaceae bacterium
CACTGAAAAAGTATACAAAGATTACTGTAAAGTAAAGACAGTAGTCTTTTAATTTGTTAAAATAGAAATAAGGAAAGTGATAATATGTTAAAAAGAAGTAATCAATTAGAAATGAGTTTTAGTCCATATGAAGATTTATACGATATTTTAATATCAAAGGATAATAAATGGAGAAGAATGAAAGAAGAAATAGATTTTTCATTTATTTATGATGAACTAAAAGATTCATATTCAAAAAATATGGGAAGAACAGCTGAAGATGTAATATTTATGTTTAAATTACTTCTTTTAAAAACGGAATCAAAATTATCAGATGTAGGACTTATAAAAATGGTAAAAGTAAATATGGAATATAAATATTTTTTAGACTTAAATCCAGAAGAAACAGAGTTAATAGATCCTAGTTTATTAACAAAATTTAGAAGAACTAGACTAGCAAAATACGAGTTAGATGAAAAAGGAAATCAAGTTTTAATATATGATAAATCACAAGATTTATTAGATATTTTAATAACAAAAACAGTAGATATAGCTTTAGTAAAAGGAATAATAAAAAAGAAAAATGTGGGGATAGTAGATTCAACACATTCACTTGCTATGTATGGCTCAATTTCTCCAAGAGAAAAATTAATAAAAGTATCAAAGGAATTACGAAAAAGTTTATATAAACTAGATGAAAAAATGAAAGAAAAAATGCCTAAGAAAAGAGAAGCTTCAGGATTACTAGAAGATGAAATTTTATATTGCAATGAGCTATTAGAAGTTGTAGAAAATGATGGCAGATTTTGTGATGTTCCAAATGTAGAAGAAAATATAGAATTATTGAAAGAAGTATTAGGAGACATAAATGAACAAATAGAATATTCAAAGGATAATGATGCAAAGGTAGGACATAAGACTGCAGATACATCATTTTTTGGCTATAAATCACATATAATGATGACTCCAGAAAGAATAATAACAGCAGCAAAAGTGACAAGTGGAGAAAAACACGATGGAAAACAATTACAAGATTTAATAGAAAAAACACAAAAAAATGGAATAGAACTAGAAGCAATAATTGGAGATGGAGCATATTCAGAGAATGATAATTTAGAATATTGTGAAAAAAATGGGATAAAGAATGTCAGTAAATTAAGTAAGAATGTAACACATGGAAATAGAAAAAATAAAGAAGATTTTGAATATAATAAAGATGCAGAGATGTATGTATGTAAAGCAGGTCATATGGCAATAAAGAAAGCAAAACAGGGAAGTAAAAAAGATAGTAATGGGAATAACAGTCAAGTAGAATGTTATTATTTTGATGTGAATAAATGCAAATGTTGTCCATTTAAAAAAGGTTGCTATAAAGAAGGAGCAAAGACAAAAACATTTAGTGTAAAGATTAAAAATGAAACCCATACAAAACAAATGGACTATATGGAAACAGAAGAATTTAAAAAATATTATAGTGAAAGATATAAAATAGAGGCAAAAAATAGTGAAATAAAAAATGTTTATAATTACGGAGAGGCTTTTGCCTGTGGAAAAACAGGAATGACCATACAAGGGGCAACTACGCTCTTTTTGACTAATATGAATAGAATATATAGATTAGAGGACAAAAAAAGGGAAAAATAACGAAGAGAAAAGAAGAAAATAGAGTTCAAAAATGAAAAATAAAAAAAATCAGGGTAGAAATTTCTAATTTCAAAATCCTGATTTTTTTT
>CAYYCR010000188.1:0-1695 GCA_964470385.1 uncultured Muribaculaceae bacterium
GTATAGAGTAAAATGCTATTTAATATTTTTCGTCCATCAGTAGTTAAGTAATATTTATTTTTCTTAGCTACTTTTTTAATAATTCCATGAGCCCTAAGCTTGGCAAGTAATCTAGTAGTTTTATTTAGAATCATCATTAAAAATTTCTACTCTTATAGACTTATTTGAAAATCTATTAATAAGATATTTGGCATTAGCGATAACATTAAATACATTTAAAGTTTCTTTATTTAAGATGTTGAATCCAGAGTATATTCTTCCATCAGCTTCTAATCTACTTGAAACTTTTTCAATTGATTTTAAAGGAACTGTATCCATATAAATTTCTAAATATCTTTTAATGATCGATTTACTAATTTGGGCATATCTATAAAGATTTGATATACTTTTTCCCATTGGTACCCATTCCTTAACAATTTCAAATTTTTGATTTATAATTTTTTCTTTTTCTTTCATTATCTTAAAATCTTTAGGATTATTTATTGTTACTTCAATTCTGAGATGATTTCCTTTATCATACATTTTAACCTGATTTTTATTAATTTTAAATTTTATTCGGTAACCTTGATACATGTTTATTAAATCTGAAATAATATCGCCAGAAGTAAAATGATGAATATAATTGATGTTTCTTTCAAAGAAAGAATAAATATCTTCGCTACTAAAAGTGAAAAAAGAAGTTTCAACCAGTTTTTTATAAAATAAACTTAAATCATCTCTAGATTTAAAATTGATATCGGTTGCAAACTCACATTGATCAATACACCAATAGTATGAATGATTTAAAGTTTCTTTAATATTAGGTAATAAATTGTTGATTTTATTAGCTATTTCATCAAATGAATCAGATAGTTTTTGATTTAAAATATTATCAGCTAAGACTTGTACTTTATCAAAATCATCAATATAAGAAAAGGAGTTGTTGTACATTTCATATTTAGTGTTTTTAATTGTTGGTTCTAATTTTTATGATTCGTGATTAGATTTAATAGTAGAAGTTCTACATAATTCTATAGCAGAAAAAGCAGCAATAAGACCAATTTTATTATTAGATTGCTTTAAAACTTTATTAACTAATACTTGTTTATCTTCCTTTCCAGATTTTAAATATTGCAATGTTACATCATTTTCTTTTATAAAGTTGTCAATATGATTGCATAAGGAAGTTGTTTGATTTTCAGCAAAGTCTTTAAAATCAACAAACTTTATATTATTTTGAATTAAATAAAATTGGAATAATCTAGGATTTTGTAAAGGAAGAATGTAACCATTTATAATCATTCTATCGAAAGCCCTGAAAATGCCATTGATTTTTCCCTTATTTTGTTCTATTATATTCATATCAAACCCACTCCTTTTATATTGGAGAGAACGGCAAAGCCTAATAGTCTCCGATTCATTTGAGTAGTTATGATACTACATATTTATTATTTGTGGAGGGTTTTGATTTTTTTTGTATAAAAATTCAAAAATGGTTAGGTTGCGGACATCATCTGCCGTATGCTATAATAAATTACATTAGATTGAGAGGTGCTATATGTCTAAAATTAGTAATGTACTTTCCATGCTTGAATATTTAAGTTCGGGAAGAAAATATAGCATAACTGAATTATCTGAAAAATTAGAAGTAACTCCTAGAATGATTCGAGTTTATAAAGATGAAATAGAAAAAGCAGGAATTTATATTGATACAAT
>CAYYCR010000189.1:0-1669 GCA_964470385.1 uncultured Muribaculaceae bacterium
ATTTGATTTTGCTCGTTTATTTTCGTGTCCTCTTAATTCATTTGATAAAGAACCTTTACTAATTCCAAAGAATTGATAATATTCATTTCCATCAAAGAAAGTAAGACAATCTAGAAAATAGCAACTTCTATCATGTACCTCTTTCATTATTTCCAAAAGTTCTCTTACATTAGAACTAACACCGCTTCTTTTTACAAAAGCACCTGGATATCCTGGATTGTTAGGATAATGTTCAATATAGAATCCTGAATCAGCAACAAATACAGGACTACCTAATTTTTCATATGCTTGTCTTGCTTTTTCTTTAGATATAAATTCAATATTATTAATATCTGGTTCTTCTAAATCACATTTAAAATAATCAATCATAATTCCAGCATTCTCAAATTTTTCCTTTACTGAAATATATTTGCCATAATTTCCTGTTATATAAGTTAAATTTTCCATATTACATATCTCCTTTAAATTTATATAATCTTTTTACTAAAGTTGGATTATATTCTGGTTGTGTTAAATCTATATTTTTATCATCAGCTATTTTTTTAGATAAAAAATACATTTGTAATATGAAATAATATTCTTTCCAAAATATATTTTCGTTCCAATCATTGGTATCAAAAATAGATACATTGGAATATTCACTATTAATAGAATCAATTAATAATTTATCTAATTTATGTAACTCATGTGTTAAATAAATAATCCTACTATCTGGATACTGAAATAATAGATTACTTCTTCCATGACAATATGAACCTTTGTCGTGAATTACCGATGCTGATAATCCAACTTCTGTTAAATTGGATTCTAGCACATTTGCAGAAGTTTTTGTTTCATATCCACTTATTATTTGAATTAACGAAATATCTTTAAAATCAACCTTTACTCTATCGATTTTTTCTTCACTTCTTAATAGTAATTCTTTTATCTTATCATTAATTTTTTTTATTTCACCTGGACCTAATTCTAAATTTAGGGAAGTAGTAGAATCAAGAAGTAAGGATATTGGTCCCAAACTAGTAGCTAATGATATAAAACTTTTCTCTCTATCGTAAAGTTCATTACCCCAAGATACCACTTGATAATTAGATTCTTTTTTATTTTCGGTAATTAAATATTTATTACCTTTAAAATCTAATAATGCCTCATTAATTCCATTGGTATCTCCACTAGCAGAAACCGCAATTAAATTAGAAAACAGATTTCTATTTGCTTTATAAAAGTAATCTCTTGGTTCAAGTACTTCACAAATGATTCCAGTTAATCCTAATCTTTCAATAATTAATTGTAAGTAATACGCTATCACTTTAGAGCCACCAGTTGCCATAATTAAGGTTGGTTTGTTTTCAATAGTTAATTCATATAGCATTTCTCTTATAACATTATATTTACCTAAATATGGATCATTAACCTGCATTATTCTTTCTTCTAGTTTAGAAAAATTTAATTCTGTAGGTTCCGTATGTGTATGTTTCATCATGATAAAACCTCTTTCTTGCTAGTTACATATTAACAAAAGAAGAGGAAATATATATGTCAGTTATAAAAGTTTTCTAATAATCTTATTTTTTTAATACGGTTGATATAAAAATGCCTTATTTCTTGCTTTTTCTCACAATATGCTGCAACTCCCCATTCTGATCCAAGCAATATTAAATCGTAAGGATGA
>CAYYCR010000190.1:0-1662 GCA_964470385.1 uncultured Muribaculaceae bacterium
ATACACATACACAACTATTTGTTGTTCCTAAATCAATACCTATAATTTTACTCATTTTTATCACCTTTCTCTTTTTGGCAATTCTTTTGCCCATTTTGTAAGTATATCAATATACTTTCTTTTTTCTTTTTCAAACTCATTTCTTTTAATATGAATATTTTTATCGAAGTAGTTTATGCTATGCTCTATTAAAATTTGATCTTCTAATGTTTCTAAAATAAATCCTTCTGGAATGTTTGGAAATTCATATTTTTCTTTGAATAAAATATAAATTGCTGTTCTCATTTTATCTTTTGGATAAGAAACATCAAATTCTTTTATCTCATAATGTCCCTCACAGCTTGCTAGTGTATCATATCCTAACTTATTTAATATCGAAACTACTTCTGCTATACAAGGATCACAAGTAAATACTTCGGGATGTTCTTTATAAATTTCAAATGTTTTTTTATCGATAAAATAACAACGATCCATTATTCACTTACTCTTACCATAGCTGGCCGAATCACTCTATCTTTATATAGATATCCTTTTTGTAATACTTCAATTACCATGCCTGGTTCCATTCCCTCTATTTTAGAAGTCATCACTGCTTGATGATACGTTGGATCGAATAATTTATTATTTCCATCAATGGCTTTTACTTCATATTTTTCTAATACACCAACAAGATTACAATAAATCATTTTGAATCCTTCTAAGAATTTAGAAAGCTCATCATCCAAATCCTCATTATCTAAAGCGATTGCTCTTTCAAAATTATCCACAGTAGAAAGCAATTCTTTAATCATGTCTTCCCCTGAATATTTAATCAAGCGACTCATTTCTTCATCTTTTCTTTTTCGGTAATTAATAAAATCGGCTCTACTTACAAGTAACTTGTTTTCTAGTTCTTTATTGGCTTCTTTTAGTGTTTCGATTTCTTCTAGCATTTTATCCTTTTTATTCTTTTTATGTTCTTTTTGCTCTTCTTTTTTACATTCACAATTCTCATGTTTATGTTCACAATCACTGTTTTCAGTCTTTTTTTCGCATTCGCAAGTGTCTGCTTCACAATTTTTCGTTTCCTCTGGTGTAATTTTCTTTTCTTCTTCCATTCTTTACCTCCTTAAGAGCAATTATATCCCTATATTTTGTTTAATATAGTCGAGTAATGCAATTACTCTATCATATTCCATTCTTTTTGGTCCGATAAGAGCGATTGTTCCTTCTTCTCCTCCAAGAGAATATTTGGTTTTTATGACTGTAACATCATCATCAAATTCATTTTCACTTCCAATATAAATGTTGATTCCACTGTCTTCTTCTTTAATATGGTCAATCATTTCACGATCTTCAAATTTATTCATGATTTCACGAATTTTGCTTGTGCTATCGAATTCAGGTTGCATTAAAATATTCTTTGTTCCAGTTACTCTCACATTTGCTTCTTTGGTAAAATCACTAAATGCACTATAAAAGGCATTATAAAGAACTTCGTGTTGTTTGACATATTTAGCAATGACTGGTTTTACTTCAAATTCCAGTTTGCTACTAACCTCATCAATTGGTGTTCCAACAATCAATTTGTTGATCAGTTCTACAGTTTGTCTTACTTCATCTACAGATACTGTATTTGGCATATTCATATTTCTATGTTCTACATGACCTTTATCTGTTACA
>CAYYCR010000191.1:0-1650 GCA_964470385.1 uncultured Muribaculaceae bacterium
TCAGTTTCTAGTGTTCCTTGATATGTAATTCCTACCGATGAGGAAGTTATGATTGCTAGAGATTCTTATTTCTTTTGTCATTTGATAGAGTGAAACTTATGTATAATAGAAAATATAATGAAATTTATAAAAAAATTAAAAAATATGATACGATTGTTATTGCACGACACGTTGGAGCAGATCCAGATGCCTTGGGAAGTTCCTTAGGATTAAAGGAAATCATTGTAAATACATTTCCGAAAAAAAAGGTATATGTGATTGGTCATCCAGCTTCAAAATTTAAGTATTTAGGAGTTTTAGATAAGTTTGAAGAAACAATGTATGAAAATAGTTTATTGATTGTGACAGATACTCCAGATAAAAAAAGAGTAGATGGAGTAGATGCGAGTAGATTTTCTTGTTCTATTAAAATAGATCATCATCCTTTTATTGAAAAATTTTGTCATATTGAGTGGATTGATGATACTAGAACAAGTGCCTCTGAAATGATTATAGAACTTGTAAAACATACAAAATTGAAATTGAACCAATTAGCAGCCGAAAAACTGTATATTGGTCTTGTTGCTGATAGCAATCGTTTTCTATTCTATTATACCACTCCAAAGACTTTTGAATTAGTATCATGGTTAATAAAAAAAACAGGGATTTCTATTACAAATCTTTATGAACAATTATATTTAAGACCATTAAAAGAATTAAAATTTCAAGGATATGTAGAATCCAATCTTGAAGTTACGAATGATGGAGTAGCATTCATTAAAATAACAAATGAAATTTTACAAAAGTATAGTGTTGATCCTGCAACAGCGGGGAATATGGTAAATAATTTTAATTATATCGATGAAATTTTAGTGTGGGCTGTATTCTCAGAAGATAATATAAATAATACCATTCGTGGTTCCATTCGTTCTAGAGGGCCTATTGTAAATGAAGCGGCTTCATTCTTTGGTGGTGGCGGTCATAAATTTGCAAGTGGTGTACGTCTAAAAAACTTTGAAGAAGTAGATAAATTAGTAGAATCTTTGAATCAGGTTTGTATAGATTATAAAGAAAACAATAAGTAAGTACTTATGTTTTTTTTATCGAATTGTATTTTTCGAGTATCTTTTCATAAGTTCTTAAATGTCTTTATAATCTTTGCTTATAGAAGCTTATGATATTTTTACTTTTAGAGGATTTATGCTTTCATTTTTAAAAATAGTCAATTAGTAGTAAAAATTTTTAGATATACATTACAGAATAATTTTGTTCTTCTAGTAAGATGTTTTCGTCTTCTTGTACTTTTCATTACCTTTGTTTTTATCTTATTTTTTGTTATTTCTATTTTTATGGTCGGAGTATTTTCTTCGATTTTTTTCTTTATTCAAAAAGAAAAAATCCCTAAAATTTATTTTTCAGGGAAAATTTCTGACATTACTTTTTACTTTTTTCTTTCGATATAGTCTGAATTACTACACAAAATTTATGAAAAATTTTAAAATCGTTGATTTGAAAACAAATGTTTGCTATAATAAATTTAGGAACATTTAATAAGTTGGGTGGAGCCAAACTTCATAAAAGAAGGGAGGCGATACAATGAACAAGAAAGATTTTTTAATCTTTGCTCTAGTAATTATTATCTTCCTTTTACTATTATTGTTATTTATAACT
>CAYYCR010000192.1:0-1647 GCA_964470385.1 uncultured Muribaculaceae bacterium
TGAACCATATTTACTTCAACATGGATTTTTAAAAAGAACAAGTCGTGGCAGAATGGTAACAAGAAAAGCATATGAACATTTAAAAATTCCATGTCCAGATAAAATAGAGTAGGAGAAATCATGAATAATATAGATACCATTATGAATCCCATATATGATGTTTTGCAAATGAAATATCACACCTTGTATGGAAGAACCCCTAAAGAAACTTCACTAGAATATCAAATTTTAAAAGAAGTGACAGAATTAAAAACAAAATTATCAATAAAAGAAGCCTTGCTATTTTCCGATATGTTGGTGCAAATGGATTACATTTATGCTTCAAAAGAACAAAAATTGTGGAAAAACTTTGTTTTTTGTCATTTGGTATACTTATTCGGTAAAAAAATGTTTGCGTTTAATATTCATTTATTAACAATGATTTGTGATTCCATTACCAAGGAAAATATAAAAAAAGACTTTCGTTATTTGATGTTATTAAGTGATGAAAAATGGATAAAAAAATTATATGAACAGGTATTATTTACTGATTTTTCTTTTTCTTTTGGGAATCACTATCAAATAGAATTTGATAGAATTCAAAAACTATTTTTAAATTTATGTCAAAAAATAGAAGAAATATTAAAAGAAATTCCAAAAGAAACAGATGTAGAAATGATGAAAAAAGAAGTCTTTAAAAAGGTAAAAAACAACTTTCAAAGTAGTTATTTAAAAGGAGTGTGACAATATGAAAACAGAAGATTTTGATTATGATTTGCCAGAACATTTGATTGCACAAACCCCATTAAAAAAAAGAGACGCTTCCAAACTTTTAGTGCTAGATAAAAAAACTGGAGAAATTACGCATCGCATTTTTAACGATATTGTAGAATATTTACATCCTAGTGATGTATTAGTCTTAAATGATACCAAAGTAATTCCAGCACGTTTATATGGTGTAAAAGAAGAAACTAACGCCATAATTGAAATTTTAATGCTAAAAGATTGTGGCGAAGATATATGGGAATGTTTATCAAAACCAGCTAAGAGAATTAAAATAGGAACTGTTATCACATTTGCAGATGGCCTTTTAAAAGCGAGATGTGTTGATGTAAAAGAAGAAGGCATTCGCATGATGAAGTTTGAATATCAAGGAATCTTTTATGAACTGCTTGACCAATTAGGAGAAATGCCACTTCCTCCTTATATTCATGAAAAACTAGAAGAAAAAAATCGCTACCAAACGGTTTATGCAAAAAAGATAGGAAGTGCAGCAGCACCAACAGCAGGACTACACTTTACCGATGAATTACTTCAAAAAGTAAGAGAAAAAGGAGTAAAAATTGTCCCAATTACATTGCATGTAGGATTAGGCACTTTTAGACCTGTTAATGTTTCTGATGTAAAAAATCATAAAATGCATAGTGAATTTTACCAGATGACTAAAGAAACAGCTGATATTTTAAACCAAGCCAAAAAGGAAAATTGTCGGATTATAGGAGTAGGGACGACAACAACAAGAACATTAGAAACGATTATGTCTCTTTATGGAACTTTTAAAGAATGTAGTGGATGGACAGATATTTTTATATATCCTGGGTATCAATTTCAGGCGATTGATGGTTTGATAACCAATTTTCATTTACCAAAATCAACACTAGTAATGTT
>CAYYCR010000193.1:0-1636 GCA_964470385.1 uncultured Muribaculaceae bacterium
GGTTCTTCTTCAAGTTAGTTGAATTGATATAAAAAGAATGATATACTTATATCAAGGTAAGAAGTGGTATGAATGAATTTAGAAGAATTAATAAAAGATCTAGATAAAAATTTAGTAATGATAGAAAATGAAAAAAAGGAAAATACAATATATATAAAATGTAAAATGAATACGAGCCAAAGTAAATGCCCGTATTGTGAAAGTTTATCGAATAGTATTCATAGTAAGTACATAAGAACAGTAAGTGATTTGCCAATACAAAATAATAAAGTAAAGTTATTAATTGTTGTAAGAAAATTTTTCTGTTCGAATCCTGACTGTGAGTACAAAACATTTGGTGAAAAATTGAATTTTATAGAGCCAAAATCAGTGAAAACAAACAGATTAATAGAGTATATAAATCATATAGGGTTGAGAGATAGCTCTATGGATGCAGTAAGAACATTAGGAGAATCAGGAATAAAAATTTCTAGTAGTACAGTATTAAGAATTGTAAAAAAAAAACAAAAACAATCATAACTTATGATGCAAAGAATATAGGTATTGACGATTTTTCATCCAAAAAAAGAGAAATATATAATTCAATTATAACTGATAATGACAACCATAAAAAAATTGAGATAATTAACTCCAGAGAAAAAGAAGATGTTGTTGAAGTATTAAAACAATTTACTAATGTAGAAACAGTAACAAGAGATTTTTCATTAACTTATAAAAATGCTATAAGTGAAGCATTGCCTCAGGCAAAGCAAATAGTAGATAGATTTCATATTTTAAAAAATTTAACAGATGATTTATGCAATTATTTAAAAAGAACAGTAAATGATAAAATAAAGCTTATAAAAGATACATCAACCACCTTGAAAGAAGTTCTGACAAAAAGACAACAGGATAAAATTGATACAGCAAATCGAAAATGGGAAACTATCCAGGAGGCAAAAAAATTATATGAAGAAAAAAAAGCCAAAACTTATATTGCAAAAAAACTAGAAATTTCAAGAGTAACATTAAATACATATCTATCATTAAAAGAACCACCAATAAGAGATAGCAATTGCATTTTAGATAATTATATTCCCTTGATTAAACAACTTATAATTGAGGGAAAAAAAGCAAAAGAAATTTATGAAGCAATAAAAGAACGAGGATATAAGGGGAAAATGACAGTTTTAAATATGCATATGAAAAATATAAAGAGTGAAATAAAAAGTAATACTTCATACCTGAAAAGAAGCAAAATCAAAAAGTTATTCTTTTATGATTTAGAAGACATCAAAAATCAAACTCTCAAAAGTGATATTCATTTTTATCTAAATCAAAATGAAGAATTAAGTAAGCTTATTGAACTAGAAAAAGAATTTAAAATTGTCATATTTTCTAAGAAACCAGAACAATTAGATTTATGGATGGAAAAAGCAAAATTATTGAATGTCTTAGAGCTAAATAGTTTTATTAATCTTATTGAAAGCGATATTGAGGCAGTTAAAAATGCTATTATCTATGATTATAGCAATGGTTTAACAGAGGGTTTTAATAACAAAACGAAAGTTATAAAAAGACAGATGTATGGTCGCTGTAATTTTGATCTACTCCGTCTTAAAATTTTAGCATAATCAACTAACTTGAAGAAGAACCA
>CAYYCR010000194.1:0-1626 GCA_964470385.1 uncultured Muribaculaceae bacterium
GTTGTAAAAGCAAATACTTGTGCTCGTAATAAATCAAGATTAACAAAAAAAGTTAATGCAATGGAGTAAACTTTTACTTCTTTTTTTATATTTTTTGATATTTTGATGTATAATAAAAGTGGTGATAAATAAAATGAAAAAAATAACAGCTTTCTTGTTATTACTATTAATAGCAATCATTGGAATATTTCATAAAGAGATTACTACCTTAGTATTAGATAAATTCATTTATAAAAAGGAAATTATTATTCAAGCTCGTAATCCTTATGCCCTCGAAAATAGTTTTACATTTGTACAAGAAACCAATAATTTTAAACCAACTTCGAAACAAGATTTAAAGAATATTATTTATACTTATTTAGATCGTGGATGGAATAATTTTAGTTTTTATTGTGAAGATTCCTACCCAACTTGTACAGAAGATGTAAAAACATTAGCAAACGATTCTTCTACATTATCAAGCATTAATAATTTTGTGCACCCATTTAATGCCTATGATAAATTATATATTACAGTCAATAATTTTGGAAAGGTTACAATGGAAACACAAAGATTATATAGTGAAGAAGAACAAGCAAAGTTAAATGCCACTGTGGATAATATTTTTAATGAAATAATCACTCCTGATATGTCGAAAAGGGATCAGATAAAAGCCATTCATGATTATATTATCAATCACAGTGTTTATGATGAAGAACGTGCTGCTGCTATTAGAAATAATCGAAATCTAGATATTCAATATCCATCTCATAAAGCAAATGGTCCTCTTTTAGAGGGAAAAGCCTTGTGTAGTGGATATAGTGATGCTATGGCACTTTTCTTGAGTAAATTAGGAATTAAAAACTATAAAATTTCAAGTGAAAGTCATGTTTGGAATTTTGTTTATCTAGATGATAATTGGTATCACTTAGATTTGACTTGGGATGATCCTGTTGTATCTACTCATGAGGACTTATTATTACATGATTTCTTTCTAATTACAACAGAAGAATTAAAAAAAATCGATTTGACGCAACATCAATTTGATGAAGAAGTCTATATAGAAGCAAAATAACAGGAAATTACCTGTTATTTTCTGTATAAAAACCTGTTTCTTCTATTGGAATTTTGAACACTGTTTCTATAGATTTAGACAAATCTAAAATCATTATAAAACATAATTTTAAATATTTCATTTATTTACTAAGTCAATAAACATTCAATCATCTCAATATCATTCAATCTTTTACCATTAACTCTTCTAACATGAATACCTAGTTGGATATTATCAGGAACACCATCTAAAAATAATCCCTCATCCAATGCTATTTTCCACTCAATTTATGATATACACTTTCCTTAATAATCGCATTTTCTATTGGATCTTTACCTGTTTCATCAACATTACATTCAATTTTTAAATCATTGAGTGTTATTATTTCATACCACGTTCTCTCAGTTTAGTTCCATAATATTTAATTTTTACTTTATTTGCTGCTAATAAATGCTTATTCCT
This sequence comes from uncultured Muribaculaceae bacterium, assembly GCA_964470385.1. Lineage (GTDB taxonomy): Bacteria > Bacillota_I > Bacilli_A > RF39 > UBA660 > MGBC102946. The sequence continues at coordinate 1,496 of CAYYCR010000194.1, forward strand.
CCAATATTTTAATTATAGTAAATTCGCCATAATTTAGATTTACTCATTTAACTCAAAATTTTTCTTTTCTTCTTCCACTGCAGTAATTAATTCTTGTTCTGTTGGCATATGCAATTTATATTCAGAAGAAA
>CAYYCR010000195.1:0-1624 GCA_964470385.1 uncultured Muribaculaceae bacterium
GGTCATTAAAGGCTCTGAATTAGAAATGATAAAACTAGATACTTATCAAGGAAATGTTTCTATTAAAGGAAAGGTAAATAGTTTAACTTATATGGAAAATTCAAGTAAAAAAGAAAAAGATGATGGAATCTTTGGAAAACTATTTAAATGATGGATTTAAATACCCAAATTATTACTTTACTTGCTTCTTTCCTATATGGAATCCTATTTTCTATTCTAGTCAATATCAATTATAAGTATCTATATCAAAAAAATGTAATTCTAAGAATTATTTTTACATTGCTTTTTATTATTGCAAATGTACTTCTCTACTTTATTATGATCAAGAAGATTAATCAAGCAATTTTGCATCCCTATTCTCTTGCTATGATTTTTGTTGGATTTTGTCTAGAACATCACTTCCATCGTTTAGTTGCAAAGCATGTTAAAAAATGATATACTAAACACATAAAAGATATGAGGTGATAAGATGAATACGAAAAAGAAAATTCCTACAGCTTCCAAACATCGATTGATGATTTTTGGAACATTATCTATTATTTTAATGGGATACTTTTTTGTTACACTTATTACTTATACCATTAATATTCAAAATTTAAAAGAGAAACAAAAGGAATTAACGACAGAATTAAGTTCCTTAAAAGATGATGCTGCGGATTTATCTAATACGATTCAAAAGTTAAAAGATCCAGATTATATTGCCCGTTATGCTAGAGAAAACTACGACTATTCAAAAGCTGGGGAATATATTATAAAGATTAAAAAGCAGGAAAAGAAAAATACAGTAGAAAAAAAGAATAACAATCATTATCAATATTATATCTATGGCAGTGCCTTTGCCATGGTAGGAATATTTTTATATATTATTAAAAGAAAATAGCATATCAATCGTGCTATTTTTCTTCTACTCTAACAATTCTCTTTTTTTCGCATATATTACCTGACTTATCAATTGCTTGATAAGTAAGAACGTATCTTCCTGGAACAGCAGATAATCCTCCTATAATCTTTATCTTCAAGTCTTTTTTAGAATTATCTGTGATTTCTACGTCTTTTAGCAAATCTAACTCTTTTACTTCTTCTTTTTTTACAAATAAACGTTCCATTTTTATTTCTGGCTTTTTTGTGTCTCTTACAATGACGGTTCGTGTGATGTCACTACTTTCTTTGGCATAAGAGATATGATAAGTCACTTGATAAGTTGCTAGTTTACTCGTATCTATTTTGGAAACTGGTTTGTCATTTTCTTTCATTTCAATTTTAACTTCATCTTCTTTTTTTCCATTGATTGTAATCGCTTTATATCCTAGTTCTTCATATGGGGTATTTAATTCTGTATATTCAATATGATTTCCATTTAATATTACCATAGGAGCTTCTTTGTTTAAGTCGTCATAATCTGCTATCATGTTTTGATCTTCATCTAATATCTGATATTCATATCCTTTTTCTGTTTTTTTAATTTCCATTAATAATTGATTAGAAAATTTTCCACCCTTTTTTGGATTTTTAAAATTGTCTTTAATAAGACCTGCTTGTTTTAAAGTGCGAAGCGGGATAGTAATACTTTCTCCTTTTTTTTGTGGCATCAAATCTGGATATTCTTCTCCCCACTCTTTTAATA
>CAYYCR010000196.1:0-1563 GCA_964470385.1 uncultured Muribaculaceae bacterium
AATTTTGAACATAGGTAATAAAATTCATCTAATATCTACATATTTTTAAAATATTCTATCATTTAGACTGTCACGCACTTTGTAGAAGATCCATAAAAATGCACAATTTCAGGCAAATATTGTGCATTTTTATACTTTTTTTTTCATTTTTGCACAATCATTGTGCATTTTTTCAAAATAAATGGAATTTAGAGCTATTAGAACATATATTTTTTTGTTAGCAAACTCCTTGTTGTTTTTAGTAGCATTATTTTTTTAATAATTTTTTTTGAACTTCGACTGGAAGAAAATGACTCTTTTCACCTATTTCATAATAAGAGGTCACTAAATCTTTTGCACCATTTTGATAACTCATGGCTTTTCTTTCAATACCGAATAAAGCTATTAACTCTTCATTTGTATAGATATCATAACATACACTAATGAGATTGTCGAATAAAGAAACATCACCAATAGATAAGATATTCCTTAATTCTTTTATTTTATAAAACATATCAGGATCTAACTTTTGCATTAACTGACCTTTTTGTATCAAACTTTCTTTAGAATTATTGCTACCAACTCTTGAAACCCATTCATTACAAGTAGTTAATCGTTTTTTACCTCTCTCCTCTTTTAAAAATACATGAAGCTTATCCTTATCTTCTCCAATTTCAGGACCATTAAAAATTCCACAATATTTTCTATATTTATAGGAATGTGTTTCCTCATCATATTTTCCGTCTGTTATATCATGTTTTATAAAACCATCTACCAAAGCATGAGGTCTTATTGTAATTGTTTCATTATGATTTCCACAAGTATTTTTTAGGTAAAACTCAGTTCCATTTCTGAGCATTGCTACAACAATCGTTCTTTCAGGATTTTTATAAATGATGAGTGGGTGACAAATACAAGTGGCTCCAAATTCAGAATCTACCGAATTTTCAATTAAAAATTCTCCAGATAATGTTACATGATTTTGTTTTTGTAATTGAAAAACAATCGTACTATACCATTGTCCAAATAGGGCATTTTTATAATCTATATCTCTAAAGCCTGATATTTTGGCAATCTCAAAACTTGCCTCTAATATACTATCATTGTAATGTGTTTGTATGATAACCTTACCATTTTTAAAGTGTAATTTTCCAACCTCAATCATATTCTTATCAAATATTTTTAATTTTGAAAACTCATTTACATTATTTGTAGTTTCTAATGTAAGTCCAAACGTATTTAAAAATATTCTAGCAGCACAAGTATTTTGTTCTAGTGTCAAATAGTCTTGTATCACTTCATAACGCCTCCTTTATATTGTTCGTTATTATATCAAGTTATCAATTGATTTTCAAGTAAATTATCAGATTCATTAAAAAAATTATTTTTTTAGCACTCATATATTGACAATGCTAACATATAATGTTATACTGATAGCAGTGTTTCGAAAAGAGTGCTAAGAGGTGATTAGAAATGATGAATCAAAGACAAGCTGAATTATTAAAATTAATTATTGAAGATTATATTAAAACAGCACGTCCAGTCAGTTCAAAATCTCTTTGTGAAATTATGAATTGTTCTAGT
>CAYYCR010000197.1:0-1534 GCA_964470385.1 uncultured Muribaculaceae bacterium
AAATTATATTTTTGAAGAAATTGAAAGCTAGCCTAGTCGGTTAGCTTCTTTTTTTTGTTGCAAAAAACTTGCAATTATTATAGTGCTATGTTACAATATAATTGTCTTTTAAAGATATGACATGTTTGGAGTTCTGTATGGACTCTATTTTTTTACCTCTTATTTACCTCTTGAAATTTTAAAATTTGTTAAAATACTATAAAATTATAAAATCAAAATTGTTGAAAAATAAAGAAATTTAATAATTAAAATAATATGAAATATAGCATTTTGATTGCCCTTCTCTTGCACCAGATTGATAGAAAATTCGAACTTTCTAATTGTTAATAAGTTCGAGTTTTAAAATGTTTAAAATGATGATAAAATATTTATATAAGTTAGATTGAATTTTGTCAATTTAGTAAACACATTTGTACATTGATATCATCAATGAACGTGTGATAGCAGAATAGCAAAAAATTTTCTTTCTGCAATTTTAAAATAATAATAAATAGTGTATAATATTTACAAACAGAGGTGGATTTTATATGGAAAGTTTAAACTTTGATTCATATTTTGAAAGTGCAGATAATCAATATTATGATTCTACATTTGTCATAACAATTTTAGAAAATATTTTTGGTACTAATTTTGATGATATTAAAAATACAGTTAATAGCACCCAAGTTGTTGTTACTAAAGAGCACATAACAGAGTTTTTAGAAAAAAAGTTGGAAGAGGAAAACTCAGAATTAAAGAAAAGAATCGAAAGTCCAAAATCTAAAAGAAGTTGCAATATTGTCAAATGGAATGATGAAAATATAGAAGTCTCTTCACAAAAGTTTGTTGATGGCATAAGTGCTAAAAGATATTATTTTGAACCATATACTTTAGAATACTTTAATAAATATTCAAATATTGTGAGAAATAAAGCTCTTTTACTGTTAAATGTTATAGAAAAAATTGGAAATAGAGATACTGTATCTATTCAAGATTTAATTACTGAACTTGATATTCAATTAGATGGAAGTGGTAATATTTCAAAGGAAGACATTATTCGTTTAATAACTCCTACTGTATATAATATTGGGGAATTAAATGAGAAAGTATCTAAAGCTAATAATTTATCAACTTATTTGACTTTTAAAATGTCAAAGCATTCTTTATATAAAGATGGTTGGTCTGAAGGAGAAATATATCCTTCTTCTTCTCTTCAAGTAAAAAATTTAGATTATGATTATGTTAGAGGCAATGTACCATTATCAAGCACTCAAAGAACTGAACTGGAGCAAGAACAAATAAGAAGTATGAAAAAATTTGCAAAAATGTTAATAGGTTTGTAGGTTTTGTGTTATAATATAGTCAGTTAATAAATTATTACTGACTATTTCTCTTGCTCAAAGAGTTGTTGTACTTTTCTCTCTCAGGCACCAGATTGATTGTTACTCGAACTTTTTGAACAATAGACAGTAACTCCGAATAAAAGAAGTAAAAAATAAAAAAATAACGCGTTGTGCTAGTTGATTCATAAAAATAGAAAAATCATTCAAAATAT
>CAYYCR010000198.1:0-1523 GCA_964470385.1 uncultured Muribaculaceae bacterium
AACAACTTGTATGCAAATAGATTTGGATAAATTATTCAAAAATGGATTTTCTACAGGACATGGTCATTTAAGAGAACCAAATGATATTATGTCTTATGCAGCTTTAGCAGCAATTGCCATTCAGTCTAATCAAAATGATCAACATGGTGGACAAGCTATTCCAGCATTCGATTACTATCTAGCACCAGGAGTATTAAAAACATTCAAAAACAATCAATCTATGATTTACTAGATTATTCAGGATTTTTAACATTTGCCAATATGAATGCGATTATAAAAGAAATCGATAAACTAGAATCTGTAGATGTAGACTTAGAAAAATTTGAGCCTTTATCCAAAAATTCAAAAGAAATCTATCATATTTTTGAAGTAGCCAAAGAAAAATCACTTCAAAAAACAGATCGTATTACCTATCAAGCAATGGAAGCATTTGTTCATAATTTAAATACAATGCATTCAAGAGCTGGAGCACAAGTACCATTTTCTTCTATTAACTTTGGAACAGATACATCAACAGAGGGAAGAATGGTTACTAGAAATTACTTACTAGCAGTGGAAGCAGGACTTGGTCATAGTGAAACACCAATATTTCCAATATCCATTTTCAAAGTAAAAGAGGGAGTGAATTATAATCCAGAAGATCCTAACTATGATTTATTAAAATTATCATGTAGGGTATCGGCAAAACGATTATTCCCAAACTTTTCCTTTATTGATGCCCCATTTAACTTACAATATTATAATAAAGATGACTATCGTACTGAGGTAGGATATATGGGATGTCGGACTAGAGTGCTTGGAAATGTTGTGGATCCAGATCGTGCTATTACACCAGGAAGAGGAAACTTATCCTTTACTTCCATTAATTTACCAAGACTTGGGATTAAACATGGAATAGTGCGTCATGAAAAAACAGATTTAGATGGATTCTTTACTGAGTTAGAAGAACTTATGGATATGGTAAAAGACCAATTATTAGAAAGATTTGAAGTACAATGTAATAAAAGAATTTACAATTTCCCATTCCTTTTAGGACAAGGGGTATGGTTAGATTCAGAAAAACTAAAAAATAGTGATCGTTTACGTAAAGTATTAAAACATGGAACACTTAGTATCGGATTTATTGGCCTTGCAGAATGCCTAAAAGCATTAATTGGAAAACATCATGGCGAAAGTGAAGAAGCACAAGAACTCGGTTTGAAAATTATTGGCTTTATGAGAAAAAAGTGTGACGAATATTCAGAAAAATACAATTTAAATTTCACTTGCTTGGCAACACCAGCTGAAGGATTATCAGGAAGATTTATTAATATCGATAAAGCAATTTATGGCAAAATAAAAGGAGTTACCGATAGAGCTTATTATACCAATTCGTTCCATGTACCAGTTTATTATAATACATCGATTACGAAAAAAATAAAATTAGAGGCTCCTTATCATGCTTTTACAAATGCAGGACATATTAGTTATATTGAATTAGATGGAGATCCATCTGAAAATGTAGAAGCATTTGAAAAAATTAT
>CAYYCR010000199.1:0-1518 GCA_964470385.1 uncultured Muribaculaceae bacterium
AATATATTTATGTTATAATCTCTATAAGGAGGACTTATAATGAATATAGATTTAGAATTATATAGAGTTTTTTATGTGGTTGCGAAAAACAAGCATATGACTAAAGCTAGTGAAGAACTACATATTTCTCAACCAGCTATATCCCAATCAATAAAAAAACTTGAAGATCAATTAGGTGGCACATTATTCTTAAGAAGTAATAAAGGAATGGCACTAACCGAAGAAGGAAAAATGTTTTATGAATATGTTAAAGGTGCACTAGAACTTATAAATAACGCTGAAAATGAGTTTACATCATTTAAAGACTTAACAAAAGGAGAAGTAAAAATTGGTTGTTCAACAACATTAACTAAATTGATTTTAATAGAAGCATTAAAAGAATTTCATAAAGAATATCCAAATATAAATATTAATATAACAAATAATTTAACAAGTAATTTAATAAACGATTTAAAATTGGGTAAATTAGATTTTGTCATTTTCAATGAAAGTAATACAAAAGAAAATAATTTGAATTTAGAAAAAATAAAAGAATTAAAACAAGGATTTGTCTATAATCCTGAATTTTATAACGATGAAGTTAATAATTTTGAGGAGCTAAATAAATTACCACTTATATTACAAAAAGAAGAGTCTAATAGTAGAAAACTATTAGATTATGTTGCTTTACAAAATAGTGTTAAATTAATACCTAAAATGGAAGTTGTAAGTCAAGAATTGATTACTGAATTTGTTAATATTGGTTTAGGTATTGGATTTGCTATAATTGATTTAGCAATTAGAAATTATAAAAATTTAAAAGAATTAAAAATTAATAAAAAAATACCAAATATAAATATATATTTGGCTACTAATAAATCTGTTTCATTAACATTTGCTAGTAAAATGTTTATAAAATATTTAAAAAAATAAAAATATATGCTATTGCTTTCAAAATACCAACAAAAAAAGTTTTTGTAAAAAAGGCAACAAAACCCCTTACCCCAAAAATGTTTGTGATTAAAGGGTTCTTCCGAAAGTTTAAGTATGAACCATGATATAAGGTAGGACAATAGAACCTACTTTTTTGCTGCCTAATAATGTAGTAAAATTGAAATAATAGGGAGAGTATGAAAAGATGTTAAATAATTTATTAGGCGAAAATTATCTGGTAAGTAACCATGAAATAAAAAACAATAAAAATATATTGTATGTAAAATCAAAAATAAAAAGTTGTGAATGTCCAAATTGTCATAAAGAAAGCAAGCACTACCATGCAACATATACTAGAAGAATACAAGATACACCAATTCATAATATGGAAACATGGATTCATATAACAGTATATGAATTTGTGTGTGATAACAAAGATTGTGAAGTACAAACATTCAATGAAACATTACCTTTTGCTAGAAGGAATAAAGTAATGACAGATATATTAATACAATTTATATTAAGTATATCAATATTCTTAAGTTCTACTTCCACTTCATTAATATTGTCATTTTTGGGGGTAAAAGTAAGTGCTGATACAGTAGA